>NZ_JBSFYR010000029.1:0-81994 GCF_053599875.1 Streptomyces sp. NPDC005151
ACGGCCCGTTCACGGACTTCCTTCGGGTATGGCTTCGACATAACGATCCCGATCCTTCCAAGAGATCGAGCCTCGGTCAAACCCGGAACGATTCAGTCCGGGCAAAACCGGGATCCCCGTCCGCGTCCCCAAAGGACATGCCGTGACACGGCCCGGCCTCTGGCACTCATCTGCAGGGCCCGTCCGTCGTAGTGCACCAGGGTCAGGGCAGTGACCGCCTTCGGAGCCATCCCGGTGGCGTGCGCGACAGCAGCGGTCAACCCCTCGTCGAGGAAGATCGTCCAGTCTGTCGGGATGCCCCGGAACTGGTTTCCGGCCCGCTGCCGGACCGGGAAACCGAAGTGCAGCAGGACATCACCGAGCGTGGTGTCCATCCGCCTGGCCGTCGCCTCCAGCCAGGAGTCCAGGGCCTCGCCGGGCAGTGGGGGCAGCCGGATGGGCAGGGTGCGGGCCGACGGCCTCATGCGGCTCGTCGGCCCCGGGACCGCGGACGGCTGGTCAGCCGCTTCTTCTCCAGCGCGGCCTGAAGTTCGAGGCGGGCCGCCTCGGACGCCTCGTCGTTCTTCACCCGGTCCATCAGCTCCTGGTCCAGCCGTTCAGCGCCGGTGCGGACCGCCCGCTGGCAGCCGCGGTTGATCAGCGTCATCAGCGAACCGATGTGTCCGGTGCTGCGGGCGAAGAGGTAGTCCGACAGGTCGTCTGCGAGCATGCCGGGGTGCTTGTCGGTGAGCACGACGCGCTGTTCGAGGGCCAGCAGCATCTGCCGCCATTCCCGGCGCCCGGCCTCCGCGTCGATGGTGAACGGACGCAGTCCCAGGCGGGTGGTGCGGCGGCCGGTCTGGGCCAGAGCCGTGTTGCGCCCGTTCGTTCCCTCGCCGAACAGGCCCTTCTCCGCGAGTTCGACCCCGACCATCAGCAACGTCACCGGGAACTCGTTGGCGATCCACTTCAGGTGATTGCTCACCTCGATGCCGCTCTTCTGTCCCCATTTCAAAAAGTGCAGATCGTCCAGAACCACCAGACGGACATCGCAGGACAACACGCAGTCCAGCACCCGTCGTCCGAAGTGGGCGGTGGTGCCCCGTCCCTGTCCGGGGTGGCCGAAGAACTCCAGCATGGCCCGGTTGAGGTCCTTCATCCCGGTGTTCCCGGTCAGCCCGACCCGGCAGACAGGGATCCGCTCGTGCCCCTGGCTGGTGAACGGGCCCGACTCCTCAATCTCCCGCTGGTGGAAGTCGCGGGCGAAGGCAAGCACCGAGGTCGTCTTGCCCAGCCCCGGGAACGCGTCGACGGCCACCGCCCCCTTGGCCTTGTCACCGTCCTGCTCGTTGCTGTCGACGATGTCCCACAAGTCCTCGTGGAGCTCGGACAGTTGCGGTGTCTTGACTGGGCCGATGTTCGCGTGCCACTTCCGGCGCTGCCGGTCGTAGTCCGCCCGCGCCTGCGTGGCCAGGGACTTCAGCTGCTTGCGGGTCAGCAGATCGGGTCGGCTGCGGCGGGGACTCTCAGCGAACACCTTGAAGTCCTCCTTCCGCGACAGGGCGAGATTGTCCGGCTCCGGAACATTGCCGTCGCTCACACGTCCTCCAGAGCATCCGCGTAGAAGCCGTTCTCTTCGGCGAGGTCCTCCAGATCAGCCTCGTCGTCGTCCCCCGTCTCCGTCACCACGTCGGACTCCCGCAGTTCCGCGGTCTCCTCGTCCTGGCCAAGAGCCTTGCGTACGGACGGAAGCGAGACCACCGTCTCCGCCTCACTCTCCGGAAGCTCGATGGCGGCCTGCTCGCGCGAGAGCCGCAGAGCCATGCGCCGCTCTGCAATCGTGGTGCCCAGCCCGAGGTTCCACCGCTGAAGCAAGTCGGCGACGGCCAGCCGGTCGTCGGGAAAGCGATACTTCGAGGCCGCCAGCTGCCGCGCGAATGTCAACGCGTCCTCACTCAGCGGCATCTCGGCCGACGGCGCGTGCTCCCAGGTCAGCGTGTGCCATTCCCGGGTTGCGGGGTTGCGGAAGTAGATCTTGGTGATGTCGTCGGGGTCCACTTGGAACGGCCAGCCGTTCTTGACCGGACTGTCGTAGGGGCTGCGAATGCCCGGCTCGGGCAGACCGGGGCCGCTGTAGCGGCGACGGCCGATCTCGACCCCGTAGTGCTGGACCGTGCGCCACTTCGTCTGCAGGAACTCGTAAGCCAGGTCCCGGTCGCGGGGTGCTTCGATGTAGCCCGCCCGCGCCATGCCGTGCTCGAACATCTTCGCTGGGGACATCCGCAGACCCGGCAGGCCCGGATCGACCAGACTGGAGTGCGGCCTGCAGTGATAGACCGCCGCGGTCCACTCCCGGATGATTGCCTCAAGTTCGTCGAGGAAGAAGAACGCGTCGTCCTCCGGGTTCTCGCCCCGCGAGTGGATGTCGGGCCCTTTATAGCCGGGCAGCGCCTGCAGCAGCCCCTCCCGCAGGGTCCGGAAATAGCGCTCCACCGGGCCCTTGTCGCGGCCCGTCCGGAGCCGGGCTGGCTGGATGGAGATGCCCATCCGGCGGCAGACGCTGGCCAGATGCTCCGAGACGTAGACCTTGCCGTGGTCGACGACCAGCGTCTCGGGGACCAGAGGAGGCGAGGCCAGGCCCGGCCCGGTGGCACCCTCGACGTCGACCAGGACAGTTCGGGGGATGCCGTGCTCGGGCCAGACTGCGTGCCGCGGCCAATCCCGCCCCGCCGACCTCGGCCGAAACGACTGGAAGAGCACCGCGCTGACATCCACCGCCTTCGTCGAGACCGGCGTAAGCCGGATCCCCGTGATGCAGCGGGTGTACCAATCCATCCCAACACTCAATTCGGCCTGAACCCACTTGAGCGTCAACGGGTCGAACGCGAAAACGTCCAGGCGCGTGGAGTCCATTAGCAGATACTCACCCGGCCGCGTCGGCCGCAGCTTGCCGTACGGACCCTCCGGCCGACCGGCGATGTCCCGGTTGCGCTTCGTACTCAGCCGGAACAGCGGATGTCGTCGTTCCACCTCCTCCAGCAGCCGAAACGCCGTCGCCCGACTCGGCTGCGGCACCACTCCCTCACCGAACCGCGCAATCACCCGAGCCCGGGTCCGCTCGATCACCATCGTCCGCGACGGCCGCGACTGGTCGGTGTGCTCGACCATCACCTCCACCGCGGTCTCCACCCATCGATCATCGACCGAGGTCTGTGACCGCTCCGACTGCGTCCTCCTCGGTGCAAGCCCGGCCTCGCCATGCTGGAGAAATCCAGCGACCCAGCGCTCAATGGTGCGGGTCGTCACGCCAAGTTCCGCCGCCTTGGCTGCCTTCCTCGCCTCCATCGGCACTGCCGTGTCGTAGGTGGCCTTCGGCTCGCCGTCAGCCGCCAACTCCCTGCTGCCGGAGCGATATCCGGTCAGCACCTCGCGGACATGCCCAGCTCGCTCCAGGACCTTCTGCTTCTCCTCCGTATCGAGCTGTCCGAGGACCACGGAGGCGATCTCGCCTTCGTCATCCGCGGACGGTCCCGGGCCATCAGGACTGACCGCAGCACGGTCGGAGAACAGCAGTTCCTTGAGCGACAGCCGCAGGAGCCGCCCATGACCATCCTTCAAGACCACTTCGTTGCCCGCTGTGGTCGCAGCCATCTCCACTACTTCGACGGATTCCCCGTCGTAGCGGAAGCGCGTACCAACTCCGACGCAAGCGGCCGCCCTACTCACGCTGCCCTCCTCAGGAGGTGCGAAGGGCCGAGCGGCCGGTCGAGATCGGTTAAGAAGACCTGAGTCCAGAGCAAATGGTGGATCGCAGCACGGACTTGAGGTTCTGGCTGATCCGACAGATACCCCACGGCCTGCCCCAGAAGAACCCCGTTGAGATCCGCATCCCGCAGCTCTTCCAGAATCTCGGGAGTGAACAGCCAATCCCTGCGGTAGCCCGCCAGGAACCGGATGTTCTCCAGCTCTGTGGCCGGAGGCTCACTCCAGACCTCGTACTTCCATCCCCGCGATTCCACCACCCGCCGGGTCCAGCCGAAGGTGAACGCCACCTCCGGCTTGGACAATCGGTGCCGCGGCTTGACGTCGACAACCACCGGCGCCTGCCCGGTGAACAGGAGATAGTCCGGGATGTGCCGACGCACCTTCCCCTCCAGCACCGTCTGCAGCAGAAAGGGCTGGGCCACGATGGTGCGTACGGACGGATCAAAATCAGCGAAGAGCAGACGCGACAGCTCAAGTCGTGACTCGTAGATCACGTGGTCGCGCATCGTCGCCGACCAGTAGGTGCCCGAGTAGTGCTTCTGGTTCCTGTACCAGCGGAACGTCCGCCACGGATGAGCCGTCTGCAGCAACGCCGGTGCCACAGACGCCCAGGAACACTCTTCAACCCCGCCACCGTGCCCACGAAAGCTGACCGTCGCTTCCATCCCCACTCCCGAGTTGGAGTTGCCCTCGGCAGCACGATGCTCCCGTCCCACACGCCGACGGGAGCACACCAGCAACACTTTCACTCGAACGAGGTACGACAGCGACCTGCGAGTCTCAGCTCAGTGTCGGATCCGACTTCGATCCGACATCGACAGTGAGATTCCGACACGAAATCTGAGACCCTACAGACATGTAGGTTCTCACTTTCGGTGTCATGCGCGGACGCTATGACCTGGATGTTCCCCTCCAGTCTCACGACGTGTCGGCAGGCGGCTGTCTCAGATCGATGTCATTTCCTCAGACTGCCCAGCCGGCTGCGCCGGACCTCATGAACCTGCATCGGCGGCCGTCCGTTCCATCCACTCCCGCACCTTCACTGCTTGCTCGATGCGGTTGACGATGTCCTTCTTGGACTCCGTGTCCAAGGTCTCCGGGATCTTGTCGAAGGTGTCGGGAAGGACGTCGAGGAGACCCCAGATCTGTTCGCCGGTACTGACGGTCAGCAGTTGCTGGCATCTCCACTGCAGCGGCACCTCGGGACGGTGCGTGAGCCGCTGCACGAGCGTCGGGAACAGGTAGTGCGTCGCCTCTGCGGCCAGGTGCTCTCGGAGCCAGTCGACCGGGAGCCGCTGGCTGAAGCCATGCATAGCGGCCTCCTGGGCCAGGTCCAGGAGCTGAGCGGTGTCGACGGCTCGGACGGTGCGGGGAAGGGTCGGGGCCATGCCCCGATGATGCCAAGAAGCCTCCGCGGGGCCGAGCGGTCAGCCGGGCCGGGATGCAATCTGGCAACGGGCAGGACCCCAGACTTCCTCGAACTCCTCGAAGGTGAGTTGTTCGGGCTCGTGGCCTTCCCACTCCGAGACGGGCAGCTCGGCTGTGATCCCGAACCTGCTGTCGTACTCATCGAGGCGGCCTGCATCGCGGGCCCCCTGCCACTCGGCGAGGGAGGCAGCTGCGATCGGGATCAGCTCAGGCCCTTCGAGTTCGACTTGCCGGATCACCCAGCCGTCGGCGTCTACCTCGAAGTAGAACCAGGTGTCTTCCTCGTCCCAGTAGCAGCGCATCCATGTGGTCACCAGGCCATGATGCCGGGCCAGATGCGCCGCCCTACTCCGCTCTACCTCATGACTGGGCGATGAATCCTGCGGATCGGTCAAGCTGGAAAGGAGAACCGACCCGGGTTGGATCCCAGCCTTGATCCCGTGCCTCTCGAATGCTGGCAGCAACGTGAGCCGGACGAATGGGCTCCGTCTCGACGCCCACCCAGTTGCTGGGATGGGCCTGACCGCTGGTGACGATCAAGGTCGTGCCCGGCTGGCTGCCGCTGGCCGCTTCAACCGCATAGGTCATCGGTGTCCAGCAGAGTCCCTGCATGTAGGAGGGCTTCCTGCGGATCCGCCAGCGGTACTCGATCCCGTCAACGGTTATGCGCCGGGAACCCTTCTTGTTCAGCGCCATCTTCGCCTCCTCCGCTGTTGGACTGTGCTGTGTCGCCGCGGTCGCGAAAAGCAGGTTGCACGCGAACGTACCGAACGTCATCGCCGACAAGCACCTTCGGGACTAGGGATGGGTTGATCAGCCCATAAGTTGGTGTCAGTGCCGAGCGACCCGGCGCATCGCACCCACCCCGGGTGCACTCACCGCGATCGGAGAGCACCGTGAAGAACAGCCCGTTGTGGCGAGTGGTTGACAACGAGAGCGGTACCCAGTCCATCGTCAGCACGCCCTCCGAGGCGGTCGCTTTCGTCAACAGCCGGTTCGACACCGATGACGACGACGAACCCTTCAGCATCACCGAGGTCGGCCCTCTCCTTCCGAAGCCACTCGAGATCATCACCGCATGGGCCGCCGAGAAGGACGGCGAGCGAACCGACGGGCGTACTGCCCCGATCACCATCAGGCCGGTTGTGACGGACAACGCCAGCGAGTGCGACGACGTCGTGCTCTGGGGCGACGTGTACGTCTCCTGGGACCACGACATGTACACCGTCGAGGAGCCGGACAGCTCCGAGTACAGCGAGGCTTACAGCGCAACCGAGTTGAGTGCGATCCTCGACGAGTACGCCGACGACTATGAGTACGCGCCTGAAGGGCCTGGAGGGCCCGACAGCCACAGGTGGCCGAAACCGGAAGAGTTGATCACCTACGGCGCCCAGGAGTGTGCCAAGCGGTTCGGGCACCTCGACGACGACGCCCTGCTGTGGCTCGCTGCCACCCGCATCACGCTCGCCGTGTGGCGCAACACACCCGTCGAGAATTGGCATGCCGGGAAGAGTCCGCTCCACGACGGCACAATGATGCGGATCAACACGGCAACCACCCGACTCGTGCGCTCGATGCTGTCGTTCGACCATGTCGACTGGATCGGTCTCGGTCTCGCGATCGTCAACCCGTCCCGGGTTCTACCGACAGGGCAGTCCGTACTCGAGCTCGGGCTGGCCTGCCACAACCCTGACGACCCGGCGCACGAGGTTGATCCGCGAGAAGAACTCGCGGAGATGGCGCAGGTCGCGATCTCATGGGGGCGAAGGTACTGCCTTCACGAGAAGGAGTTCGGCCTGCGAACCCTGATCGAATCCTTCTGTGCGTCCGACAACGGCTGGTTCGGAGCACCGAGTTGGGGGCGCATCGTCGATCGGTTCCTTACGGCTGTCGACGACCGGGAGAATGCGCACTGGCGCATATACCGGGACAAGCCTTGGTTCAACGAGTGGTTCACCAACCGGCCGGCCGACATTGCGGACACCACGGAATTTCGTCGGCTGCTCCTTGCCGGGCCCGACCTGCTTTCCGAGGAGGCCGCCGAATGGTGCGTGGATGGTGCCATCGGCTACGTCTGCCAGGACGACCACGCGAACGACTGCTGGCGGTGCGGTATCCCGCTGGCAACGGAGTCCCCCAACGAGTGAATGTGTGCACCAGCATAGAAAAGCAGCAATCCACTGACCGCACTCTCTCCCGCCTACTCGGCGGCCTCCCCTGCTTGGGGAGCCAGTCGCGGCTCCACTGACTGGAGATGTGCGGGTGCTTCTGACGGATCTGTGGCAGCAACGCTGGCCCGGCTGCCCGCCGGTCGGCCACAAGCTCCGTGAGCCCTACAGGAATGTCTGGGTCCGCTTCCACAGTCCGTCGGGTCTTTGACATCAGTATCACCGGCCTGTCGGTTTCTTGATAACCACGGCTTCCACGACACGGAGGTCGAGCAGGTCGCCGGACCTCCGGGATCATGACGCCATGCAACTCCGATACTTCAATCAGACCGGATGGACCGCCATCTTCAATGGCACTAAGACCGAGATCGGTCGCATGGTGCGCGTGGAGGGATGGGATCCCGCAACCGGGACAGCCTTGGTGGTCGACCCGCAACGAGGGGCACTGCGCCAGGTCACGGACTACGTGGACTTCTCCCACTTGGAGCGGGCCGATCAGGTGGTCGCCGCGATACCCGGTGGGGGATGGCGGGCACACTGGACGGATGAAGGGCCGGGTGGATCACCTCTCACGGAGCAGGTGCTGGCCTGGTTGATCACTTCGCAGGGCCGGGCGACTGCCATCACAGTCGATGCTCAGGGGCATGTGGAGGACGCCGACAGCGCCGACGCCTTCATACCGCCGGGTGAGGAGCTTCAGTGACGGCGTCGATGCCGCAACAGGCGGGCCCGGCGTCCGAGGGTCGGGCTTCTGATGCCGACTGGGAGGCTCCCTACTACCGGGTTCGGGCCGCCGGCTTCCAGGTGCTCTTCCTCGTGGAACCGGACGAGGCGATCGAAGAGGTCTGCAACGTCGATGCCGAGGTTCATCTTGCCGACGGGTCGCGCTGGAGTTCCACGATCTTCACTCTCGCCGAGGTGGATCGGCTCATGCGGAGCTGGGAGGCGAGCGGAGAGGCGGTCTCCGGGCAGTGCTTCTTCTGCGCGGACGGGCTGATCGTGCGGAATCCCGGCATCGGCAGCATGGTGCGCGTGATTGCCGGGCTCGTGGCATCCGGCGAGTTCGACGGGGTGTTCCGACGCATTGCCGACCCGGAATGATCATGCCGCGTCTCAGGGCATCGTGTTGTCCTGCATCTTTCGAATGGCCTTGAGCACCTTCTTCCCCAGGGGAGTGAGCGTCATGGGTCTACCGCGTTCCGCCCGGACCAGGAGTGGTCCACCGAGTTCTCGTTCGATCCGGTTGATCTGTGCGACGAGGGTGAACGTGTTGAGGCCGAGGCCGCTCGCTGCGGCACCGAGGCTGGGGTAGGGAGATGCAGCCGCGAATCGGCTCAACCGTTCGCTGGCCCCCTGGCCGCCGAGTGCCGGCCGAAGGATGCTTGGTGCTCGGCTGGCCTGGTCGATTGCCCGAAGTACCTGGCTGTGACTGGATCCTCCGCGTGGTCGCAGCGGAACGTTGTGGGTCTTGGCCCAGCGGGCCATGTTCGCGGTGCTCATGCCAGCTTCTCGGGCGAGGTCCGGCAGGGTCCGGCGGCGGTGGACGTACTGCTCGATGAGCCAGGCCCGTTCGACGGTGCCGCGGCGCTTGTAGTCCTTGGGGCCCTCGCGGAGCGGGATGCCGTACTCCTTGGCAAGGTCGGTCAGCACTCTGCGGGAGAAGCCGGTGAGGGTGGCGATCTGCTGGAGGGACCGGTGTTCGTCAAGGTAGAGCCGGGTGAAGCGCTCTGCCGGAATGGCTTGCCGGGCCTGCTGCCGGATGCGGCCGGCGGCCCTGGCGGTGCTCTTCGTCAGCGGGGGTGCAGGGGCTGGATGTTCGTCGAGAACATGTCGGATGGCCTCGACGGTCGTACCCAGAACCTGGGCGGCGTGCTGAACAGGGTGCTGGCGTTCGCGGACAAGCTGGTGCAGGCGGGGTAGGTCGACGTGTGCCGGGTCGGGGCCGGGAAGGGAGAGCCCTGCCAGCAGGGTGGCGGGCGGCTGCCAGGTCATGGGCTCGTCGTGGATGTGGTGTGAGGCCAGGAAGTTGAGGGCTTCCTGCTGGAGGGCGTGCGCGAGTTCAGGGGTCTGAAGCGCGGTGAACCGCAGGGACGTCGCCCGGAACTCTGCACTGTCGGGCCCGCCCAGGTCGTCGGGGGCAGACTCGGCGGGCAGGCCGCTGAGACGTTGGAAGAGCTGGCTGCGTGCGATGCGTTCGCGCCGTCCGGTTCCCGGTGGTGTTCCGGTGTGGCGGCAGATCTCCAGCCAGCGGTCATGAGGAAGCAGGCCAGTGTAGTCGAGGAGTCGGCGCCGACCGTAGTCGATGGGGGTGCTGTTGGCACCGAGGTAGTCCGCGAGCCGGTCCAGAGCAGTGGCGATGTCCGGCCATTGCGGAAGGTCGTCGACTTCCTGGAGGAGGCGTGACACCTCAGTGCCGTCGATGACGTCACCGATCAGCCCGGCTGCCTGGTCCAGGGATGTGCGGCTGTCGGGAATCAGCAACAGGGCGGCGAGAACGGGAGCCAGAGCCCGCGCATGGATTCCTTCAGGTGGTGCGAGGCGGATCGTCCAGGGCGGCCAGAACATCGTGGGGATCTTCCTGGCTCGCTGCTCGATGTCCCGAGTGGTCCGGGTCGGCCGGCGGGGGGTCTCGGTCATGATGCGGTAGCGGACGTATTCGCTGGGGCGGAGGGAAGGGGCGAGGGCCGCCAGGTGCACGGACTGCAGCACCGGGCTGATGCCCCTGCCCCAGCTGTCGATGCTGGTCGCCGAGATCTGCGTGAGTTCCTCGCGTACTGCTTCCAGCAGGCTCCGCAGGGCCTCGCCGGCCGGGTGGATTCCTGGTTGCTCCAGGATGCTCAGGGCCGTGGTGACCGCGACGGCCGTGTCTGCGGCTCGGGGCGGGGCCATGAACCCCGGACGTTCCATGGCCTGTCCGGTGTGCGGGGAGACCGCATCGGTGCTGAGGTGAGCTTCTGCGATGTCAGCCGGAATCTGTTCTTGGAGGACGGCCGTGGGCAGGTCGCTCAGGACGCGTATGCCCAGGGCCCGGATGTCGGCCAGCACCGCCGAGGCCGGCTGGGGAGAGGTTCGGTAGGGGCCGAAAGCTGCCGTTGCCCCGTCGATGATCTCCATCACTCGGTCTTGGGCCATGAGAACCGGATGGCCAGGAGGCAGGAGAAGTGGCGAAGCGCGAGTCAGATCGGTGCCGCAGCCCGCCGAGAACGGGCGGGTGGGGCGGGTCGGTGGATTGCCGCAGAGTTCAGGCCGGGGGACGGACCGGCCGGAACGGGGCCGCTGCCGCGGCACCCTCCCGCAGTGCGGGCAGCAGTCCGCCAGCAGCCTGCGGTGCCGGGTGCAGGCGAAGGAGAAACCGAGCCTCCAGGACAATTGCCATCGCCCACCAGTGGCATGAAGGCACTCCGGACAGAACCGGGATCCCCCTCCGCGGCCCCAAAGGACGTGCCGTGACACGGCCCGGCCCCCGGCACTCAGGTGGAGGGCCCGTCCGTCGTAATGAGCCAGGGTCAGGGCAGCGACTTTCTCCGGGGACGTCCCGGTGGCGTGCGCGACGGCATTGGTCTGCTGCTCGTCGAGGACGATCGTCCAGTCTGCCGGGATGCCCCTGAACTGGTTTCCGGCCCGGTGCCGGACCGGGAAGCCGAAGTGCAGCAGGACATCACCGAGCGCGGTGTCCATCCGCCTGGCCATCGCCTCCAGCCATGAGTCCAGAGCCTCGCCGGGCAGTGGAGGCAGCCGGATCGGCAGGGTGCGGACCGGCGTTCTCATGCGGGTCGCCGGCTCCGGGGCCGCGGGCGGCTGGTCAGCCGTTTCTTCTCCAGCGCGGCCTGCAGTTCGAGGCGGGCGGCCTCGGATGCCTCGTCGTTCTTCACCCGGTCCATGAGCTCCTGGTCAAGACGTTCGGCGCCGGTGCGGACCGCCCGCTGGCAGCTGCGGTTGATCAGCGTCATCAGCGAGCCGATGTGTCCGGTGCTGCGGGCGAAGAGGTAGTCCGACAGGTCGTCCGCGAGCATGCCGGGATGCTTGTCGGTGAGCACGACTCGCTGTTCGAGGGCCAGCAGCATCTGCCGCCACTCCCGGCGCCCGGCCTCCATATCGATGGTGAACGGACGAAGCCCGAGGCGGGTGGTGCGGCGGCCGGTCTGGGCCAGAGCGGTGTCGCGCCCGTTCGTGCCCTCGCCAAACAGGCCCTTCTTCGCGAGCTCGACCCCCACCATCAGCAACGTCACCGGAAACTCGTTGGCGATCCACTTCAGGTGGTTGCTCACCTCGATGCCGCTCTTCTGTCCCCACTTCAAAAAGTGCAGATCGTCCAGAACCACCAGGCGGACATCGCAGGACAGCACGCAGTCCAGCACCCGCCGTCCGAACTGGGCGGTGGTCCCCCGCATCTGTCCGGGGTGGCCGAAGAACTCCAGCATGGCCCGGTTGAGATCCTTCATTCCGGTGTTCCCAGTCAGTCCGACCCGGCAGACCGGGATCCGCTCGTGCCCTTGGCTCGTGAACGCTCCAGACTCCTCGATCTCCCGCTGGTGGAAGTCGCGTGCAAAGGCCAGCACCGAGGTCGTCTTGCCCAGCCCCGGGAACGCGTCGACGGCCACCGCCCCCTTGGCCTTGTCACCGTCCTGCTCGTTGCTGTCGACGATGTCCCATAGGTCTTCATGGAGCTCCGTCAGCTGCGGCGTCTTCACTGGGCCGATGTTCGCGTGCCACTGCCGGCGCTGACGGTCGTAGTCCGCCCGGGCCTGCGTGGGCAGGGACTTCAGCTGCTTGCGGGTCAGCAGATCGGGCCGACTGCGGCGAGGGCTCTCGGCGAACGCCTTGAAGTCCTCCTTCCGCGACAAGGCAAGACTGCCCGGCTCCGGAACGCTGCCGACGGTCACACGTCCTCCAGGGCATCAGCGTAGAAGTCGTCCTCCCCGGCGAGGTCCTCCAGATCAACCTCGTCGTCATCCCCCGTCTCCGCCACCACGTCGGGCTCCCGCAGTTCCGCGGTCTGCTCGTCCTGACCGAGGGCCTTGCGTACGGAGGGAAGCGAGACGACCGTCTCCGCCTCACTCTCCGGAAGCTCGATAGCGGCCTGCTCGCGCGAGAGCCGCAGGGCCATGCGCCGCTCGGCGATCGTGGTGCCCAGCCCGAGATTCCACCGCTCCAACAAATCAGCGACGGCAAGCCGGTCATCAGGAAAGCGATACTTCGAGACCGCCAGTTGGCGGGCGAACGTCAACGCGTCCTCGCTCAGCGGCATCTCGGCCGACGGCGCGTGCTCCCAGACCAGCGTGTGCCAGGCCCGAGTAGCCGGATCGCGGAAGTAGATCCGGGTGATGTCGTCGGGGTCCACTTGGAAAGGCCAGCCGTTCTTGACCGGACTGTCGTAGGGGCTGCGGACTCCCGTCTCGGGCAGGCCGGGGCCGCTGTAACGGCGGCGGCCGATCTCGACCCCGTAGTGCTGGACCGTGCGCCACTTCGTCTGCAGGAACTCGTAAGCCAGGTCCCGGTCGCGGGGCGCTTCGATGTAACCCGCCCGCGCCATGCCGTGCTCGAACATCTTCGCCGGGGACATCCGCAGACCCGGCAGACCCGGATCGACCAGACTGGAATGCGGCCGGCAGTGATAGACCGTCGCGGTCCACTCCCGGATGATCGCCTCAAGCTCGTCGAGGAAGAAGAACGCGTCGTCCTCCGGGCTCTCGCCTCGCGAGTGGATGTCGGGGCCCTTATAGCCGGGCAGCACCTGCAGCAGACCCTCCCGCAGGGTCCGGAAGTAGCGCTCGACCGGCCCCTTATCGCGGCCCGTCCGCAGCCGGGCCGGCTGGATGGAGATGCCCATCCGGCGGCAGACGCTGGTCAGGTGCTCCGAGACGTAGACCTTGCCGTGGTCGACGACCAGCGTCTCGGGAACCAAAGGCGGCGAGGCCAGCCCCGGCCCGGTGGCGCCCTTGACGTCGACCAGGACGGTGCGGGGGATGCCGTGCTCGGGCCAGACCGCGTGCCGCGGCCAGTCCCGCCCCGCAGGCCTCGGCCGAAATGACTGGAACAGCACTGCGCTGACATCCACCGCCTTCGTCGAGACCGGCGTGAGCCGGATCCCCGTGATGCAGCGGGTGTACCAGTCCATCCCGACACTCAGCTCGGCCTGCACCCACTTCAGGGTCAGCGGGTCGAACGCGAAGACGTCCAGGCGGGTGGAGTCCATCAGCAGGTACTCGCCCGGCCGCGTCGGCCGCAGCTTGCCGTACGGACCCTCCGGCCGATCGGCGATATCCCGGTTGCGCTTCGTACTCAGCCGGAACAGCGGGTGTCGCCGCTCCAGCTCTGTGAGCACCCGGTAGGCCGTGGCTTGGCTGGGCTGGGGTACGACTTCAGGACCGAACCGCGCGATCACCCGGGCCTGAGTCCGATCTATGACCATCTTGCGTGATGGCTTCGACTCTCCGGTGTGCTCGACCATGACTTCCAGCGCGGTCTCCACCCATCGGTCATCGGCCCTGCCGAAGGACCGTGCCTGGAGACTTGTCCGCTGGACCAGGCCGGCCTCACCGTGTCGGCGGTAGTCGGCGACCCACCGTCGAATAGTGCGATCAGTGACTCCGAGTTCCGCAGCTTTCGCCGCATAGCGGGCGTCCAGCGACAGCGTCGGCGCGTACGGAGCTCGCGGTTCGCCTTCACGCGCAAGTTCGGTGCTGCCGGACCGATATCCCGTGAGAAGTTCCCGAATGTGCTCGGCCCGCTCCAGGATCTGCTGTCTGTCCTTCTCGTCCAACTGCCCCAGTACCACCGAGCCAATCTCCTCGGCGTCGTCCGAGGACGGTCCAGGCCTCTCGGGGATAAGAGTGGCCCGGTCGGAGAAGAGCAGTTCCCGCAATGACAGACGCAGGAGCCTGCCGTGGCGGTCCTTGAGGACGACCTCGTTGCCGGCCGTGGTGGCGGCCATCTCGACCACCTCGACGGTCTCCCCGTCGTAGCGGAAGTGTGTACCGACGCCGACCCGCGCTCCGGCCCTGGTCACGCCGTTCTCCTGAGCAAGTGCGCCGGGCTGAACGGCCGGTCGAGGTCCACCGTGAACTCGTGCGTCCACAGCAAGTGATAGACCGCAGATCGGACTTGCTCCTCCGGGCGACCGGGCAAGCTGGCCGCCGCACGCCGCAGAGAGACTCCGTTGAGATCAGCCCCACGGAGCTCGTCGACGAGCCCACGGTCGAACAGCCAGTCTCTGCGGTAGCCCGACAAGAAGCGGACGTTCTCCAGCTCAGCCGTGGGTGGCTCGCTCCAGACCTCGTACTTCCACCCGCGGGCCTCCACCGCCTCACGGGTCCAGCCGAAAGTGAAGGCCACCTCCGGCTTCGACAACCGGTGCAGTGGCTTCACATCCACGACCACGGGCCCCTCGTCGGTGACGAGGAGGTAGTCCGGGATGTGCTTGCGCACAGCCCCGTCCACCTCGGCCTTGAGCAGAAATGGCTGGGCCACGACACGCCGTACGGACGGATCGAAATCAGCGAAGAGGAGCCTCGCCAGTTCGAGGCGCGACTCGTAGATCACGTGGTCGCGCATCGTGGCGGACCAGTAGGTGCCCAAGTAGTGCCGCTGGCCCCTATACCAGCGAAAGGTTCGCCAGGGTGACGCCGCCGCAAGCAGGTCGATCGAGGACGCGCTCCACTCCCGGTTCTCAACCTGGCTGCCATCCGGGCCCCGCAGGCTCACGGTGATCGATGCCGCTCTCAGCCCTGCCGCCATGCGTCACCCCCGGATCGTCGGCCGCCTCCTCCGCGAGCGCTACGTTCGCATCCGTGCGAGGCTCCCACGCCGGACCTAAGGCAAGGTCAGCCGAACGAGTGAAGGCAGTGGCCAGCGATTCTCAATCCCATGTCAGTTCGGACAATCAGATGACATTGCGACTGAGAAAATGACACGGGATTTGAGAACCTACAAGACACCCTCTAGGTCTGCGCCATGTCCACGAAGCGTGAGTAGTGGCCCTGGAATGCCACAGTGATCGTCGCCGTCGGGCCGTTACGGTGCTTGGCCACCATCAGGTCCGCCTCGCCCGCCCGCGGGGACTCCTTCTCGTACGCATCCTCGCGGTGCAGCAGGATCACCATGTCGGCGTCCTGCTCGATGGAGCCGGATTCACGAAGGTCGGAGACCATCGGCTTCTTGTCCGTACGCTGCTCCGGACCACGGTTCAGCTGGGACAGCGCGATGACCGGGAGCTCCAGCTCCTTGGCCAGCAACTTGAGGTTTCGGGACATGTCCGAGACCTCCTGCTGACGGCTCTCGGCACGCTTCGAGCCACCGGACTGCATCAGCTGCAGATAGTCGATGATCACCAGCTTGATGTCGTTCCGCTGTTTCAGCCGACGGCACTTCGCCCGGATCTCCATCATCGACAGGTTCGGCGAATCGTCGATGTAGAGCGGCGCGGCCGAGACGTCCGGCATCCGGCGGGCCAGCCGCGTCCAGTCCTCGTCGGTCATCGTGCCGGAACGCATGTGGTGCAGAGCCACCCGCGCCTCGGCGGACAACAGCCGCATCGCAATTTCGTTGCGGCCCATTTCGAGGGAGAAGATCACGCTCGGGAGGTTGTTCTTGATCGACGCGGCCCGCGCGAAGTCCAGGGCCAGCGTGGACTTACCCATGGCCGGACGCGCCGCAATGACAATCATCTGGCCCGGGTGCAGGCCGTTGGTCAGGGCGTCGAAGTCGGTGAAGCCGGTCGGTACGCCGGTCATCTCGCCGGAGCGCGAACCGATCGCCTCGATCTCGTCGAGCGCGCCCTCCATGATGTCGCCCAGCGGCAGATAGTCCTCGCTGGTGCGCTGCTCCGTGACGGCGTAGATCTCGGCCTGCGCCGAGTTGACGATCTCGTCGACGTCACCGTCGGCCGCATATCCCATCTGCGTGATCTTCGTGCCCGCCTCGACAAGCCGTCGCAGGACCGCCCGCTCGTGGACAATCTCCGCGTAGTACGAGGCGTTGGCCGCGGTCGGCACGGACTGGACGAGGGTGTGCAGATAGGGGGCGCCGCCCACCTTGGTGATCGCGCCGCGCTTGACCAGCTCGGCCGCGACCGTGATCGGGTCGGCGGGCTCGCCCTTGGCATAGAGGTCGAGGATCGCCTGGAAGACGGTCTCGTGGGCGGGGCGGTAGAAGTCGTGCCCCTTGATGATCTCCACGACGTCGGCAATGGCGTCCTTGGAGAGGAGCATGCCGCCGAGGACCGACTGCTCGGCGTCGAGGTCCTGAGGGGGCACGCGCTCGAATCCGGGCGAGCCGCCGTCCCAGCCGCCGCTCTCCCTGCCGCGGTCGTGCTGCTCGCCGCGGTCCCGGCCTTCGCCGCGACGCTGGCGGGTAACGGGCAGACGGTCACTGGGACCGGTGTCGGCCCAGGGGTCGTCCAAAGGCTCGGGAATGCTCACCGTGCCACCTCCTCCCGTCCGCTCCGCGGACCTTCGCCGTGCCACTCTTTCTTACGGCACAGCACCGACAAACAAGACGCTCGACTCCGGTTCCGGCACGTCGAGTTCTGCGGGATTCCAGGGCTGAAACGGGGTGTGGGCGCCGGTCCACGGTAGGCCCCGCTGCACCGTCAGCCAATCTGGTTATCCACAGGGCATGTGGACGGCGGACCAGATGCTGTGGAGAACTCCGCAGAACCTGTGCACGGAGCAGGGGACAGCACTGTGGACAAACTCATAAAGCCGCCCTGACCGCAGCGCTGACCTGGGCTTTCTCCATCCACGGCCTGTGGGGGAGAAAAACTTTCCGAGTCGGCACAAGATCACGGCAAACCGCACACAGGAGAACACTCAACGCCAGTAAATGTAAGGACTGCTATGCCATTGCATCTGTTACCTGTGGAAGATTAGATTGACCCTCATGACCCAGGCCACCGCGACCTCGCATTCCAGCCGTCGCCGGCACGATCGCGAGATCGTCGCACTCGCCGTCCCCGCCTTCGGCGCGCTCGTCGCCGAGCCGCTCTTCGTCATGGTCGACAGCGCCATCGTCGGCCATCTCGGCACACCGCAACTAGCCGGCCTGGGCGTCGCCGCGGCTCTGCTGACCACCGCCGTGAGCATTTTCGTCTTCCTCGCCTACGCCACCACGGCAGCGGTCGCGCGACGCGTAGGTGCGGGCGATCTCGCCTCCGCAATACGGCAGGGCATGGACGGCATCTGGCTGGCGCTGCTCCTCGGCATCGCCGTCATCGCCGTGGCGCTCCCCTCTGCCCCCTGGCTCGTCGATATCTTCGGCGCCTCCGACACCGCCGCACCGTACGCCACCACCTATCTACGGATCTCCAGCCTCGGCATCCCCGCCATGCTCATAGTCATGGCCGCTACCGGCGTGCTCCGTGGCCTGCAGGACACCAGGACCCCGCTGTACGTCGCCATCGGCGGTTTCGCGGCCAACGGAGCCCTCAACGCGGGGCTTGTCTACGGCGCCGGTCTCGGTATCGCCGGATCGGCCTGGGGCACCGTGATCGCCCAGGTCGGCATGGCCTCGGCCTATCTGATCGTGGTGGTGCGGGGAGCGCGCCGACACGGCGCATCGTTGCGCCCCGACGCGGCAGGGATCAGGGCCAGTGCCCAGGCAGGCGTCCCCCTGCTGGTTCGTACGCTGTCGCTCCGCGCCGTCCTGATGATCGCCACCGCCGTCGCCGCACGCCTGGGCGACACCGATATCGCCGCCCACCAGATCATCCTCTCCCTATGGAGTCTGATGGCCTTCGCTCTCGACGCCATTGCGATCGCCGGGCAAGCCATCATCGGCCGCTACCTGGGGGCCAATGACACCGAGGGCGCACGCGAGGCATGCCGCCGCATGGTGCAGTGGGGCATTGCCTCAGGTGTAGTGCTCGGGGCACTGATCGTGCTCGCGCGTCCCTTGTTCATCCCCTTGTTCACCGGCGACCAGGACGTGCAGAGCACCCTGCTCCCCGCCTTGCTGGTGGTGGCCGTGTGCCAGCCGATCGCCGGTGTGGTCTTCGTGCTGGACGGCGTGCTGATGGGCGCCGGAGACGGTCGGTACCTCGCCTGGGCCATGCTGATCACCCTGGCCGTCTTCGCCCCGGTCGCCCTGCTCGTGCCCATGTACGGCGGGGGCCTGACTGCTCTGTGGTGGGCAATGGCGCTGATGATGACGGTCCGCATGGTGACGCTCTGGCTGCGCACGCGCTCGGGCAAGTGGATCGTCACCGGAGCCACCCGCTGAGCAGCGGCCGTCGACCCTGTTTCACGTGAAACGACAAAGGGCCGCACCCCGTGGGGTGCGGCCCTTCAGCTGCTCTGGTGAGCTGTGCCCTTAGGCAGCAACGACCTCGATGCCGAGCTTCGCCGCAACCTCGGGGTGCAGACGCACGGACACCTGGTGCCCGCCGAGCGTCTTGATCGGCGAGCCGAGCTCGACGCGACGCTTGTCGACGTCCGGGCCACCGGCAGCCTTGATCGCCGAAGCGATGTCGGCCGGGGTGACGGAGCCGAAGAGACGGCCGGCGTCGCCGGAGCGAACGGCCAGACGAACCTTCACGGCCTCAAGCTTGGCCTTGATCTCGTTGGCCTGCTCGATCGTCGCGATCTCGTGGATCTTGCGGGCGCGGCGGATCTGCGCCACGTCCTTCTCGCCACCCTTGGTCCAGCGGATAGCAAAGCCACGCGGAACCAGGTAGTTACGGGCGTACCCGTCCTTGACGTCGACGACGTTGCCGGCAGCGCCGAGGCCGGAGACCTCGTGGGTGAGGATGATCTTCATTATTCGGTCACCCTTCCCTTATCGCGCGGTGGACGTGTAGGGCAGCAGCGCCATCTCACGGCTGTTCTTGACTGCCGTGGCGACGTCACGCTGGTGCTGCGTGCAGTTGCCGGTTACGCGGCGGGCACGGATCTTGCCGCGGTCGGAAATGAACTTCCGCAGCATGTTCGTGTCCTTGTAGTCCACGTACTGGGTCTTGTCCTTGCAGAAAGCGCAGACCTTCTTCTTAGGCTTGCGCACAGGCGGCTTCGCCATGGTGTTTCTCCTGTGTGATCAAGAAGTGGGGGTACGAGCTGCCCTAGAAGGGAGGCTCGTCCGAGTAGCCGCCGCCGGAGCCGCCGGAGCCGCCGGAGCCGCCGGAGCTTCCGCCCCAACCGCCTCCGCCGCCCTGCTGACCCCCGCCTTGCTGGCCGCCGGCCGGCGCGCTGGTGGCCCACGGGTCGTCGGCGGGAGCACCGCCGCCGCCCTGCTGGCCGCTGCCACCGGGACCGCCGCCCCAGTTGCCGCCGCCCTGCTGGCCACCGCCGTAACCACCCTGGCCGCCCTGGCCACCGCGACCGGTGGTCTTGGTGACCTTGGCCGTGGCGCTCTTGAGACTGGGGCCGACTTCCTCGACGTCCAGCTCATAGACCGTGCGCTTCACGCCCTCGCGGTCTTCGTACGACCGCTGCTTCAGCCGGCCCTGCACGACAACGCGCATGCCTCGCTGGAGCGACTCGGCGACGTTCTCCGCCGCCTGCCGCCAGACCGAGCAGGTGAGGAACAGGCCTTCGCCGTCCTTCCACTCATTGGTCTGCCGGTCGAAGATGCGGGGAGTGGACGCGACACGGAACTTCGCGACCGCCGCACCGGACGGGGTGAAGCGCAGCTCGGGGTCGTCGACGAGATTGCCGACGACCGTGATGACGGTCTCGCCTGCCATGGGTGAACCTCTCGGCGGGGATTGCTTCTGGCTGCTTGCTGCTACTCGAACCCGATGACCGCTGAGCTAGATGCTCAGTGGATCTCGGGACGGAGGACCTTGGTCCGGAGGACCGACTCGTTCAGGTTCATCTGGCGGTCGAGCTCCTTGACGACCGCAGGCTCGGCCTGCAGGTCGATGACCGAGTAGATGCCCTCGGGCTTCTTCTTGATCTCGTAAGCGAGACGACGACGGCCCCAGGTGTCGACCTTCTCAACCTTTCCGTTGCCCTCACGGACGACGGAGAGGAAGTTCTCGATCAGCGGGGAGACAGCGCGCTCCTCAAGATCGGGGTCGAGGATGACCATCACCTCGTAGTGACGCATGTGGAACCCACCTCCTTTGGACTCAGCGGCCACGGTCGTTCCGTGGCAGGAGGGTCGTGATGCGTAAGCAACAGTGTCTCCGAGTAAAACAGCCGCCACTGACAACGCCCCCTTCCGAGGAGGGCTGCCGTGCTGGCTTGGGCAGACACCGGTGCAGACCGTACAGAGTACCCGCACACCGGCTTCCGGTTGAAATCCGGTGCTCAGGAGACGCAATCTGTACACATCGGGTGTGAGCGGCGCCACGATGCGCCGCCTTTTCGGCCAGGAGGTACTCCATGGCACAGACAATGCGAACCCGCCCCGCCGTTTCCCTTCTCGCCACGGACGGCAGACCCCATCCGCTCCAGGACACTCTGGCGGCGGTAACCGTGGCCCTCGGTCTTATCGCCTTCGTGACGGCGATGTTCCACAGCCTGCATCTGATCAGCTCGTGGGCCGGGCTCATCGGGATCCTCACGGGTGCATACGGGCAGTACATCTCGGTGACCACCCGCGAGAGGTTCCCGCTGATCCTCGGTATAGGCGCGTCCGCCATCGGGTTCTACCTGGGAATGGCCCACGGCGGTCTCTTCGGCGGCCTGTAGCCGCGCCTGTCCCAGACACCTCCGGACGCCGGTCCCGGCAAGTCCACCCGCACCCCCCTCAGGGGGTCGCCCAGGCCCCCCGGGGGCGGACAGCCGGGACCCACCTGGCCGACAAGGTCCGACAGGGCCAGACGACGCGCTCCCCGGTCGCAGTAGGCTTCGGCGCGAGAGCCGGAGCCCCTGACCGATGGGGACACACCTGCCGAGGAGCGCCCCGCATGAGCCTGACCCTGAGGACCATCAGCCGAGAGCAGCATCTGGCGTACATCCAGAGTCTGCCGTCGGCCAGTCACTGCCAGGTCCCGGCGTGGGCGGATGTGAAGACCGAATGGCGTTCGGAGAACCTTGGCTGGTTCGACAAGAGCGGCGAGATCGTGGGCGCCGCCCTGGTGCTGTACCGCCAACTCCCGAAGATCAAGCGGTATCTCGCTTACCTCCCCGAGGGCCCGGTCATCAACTGGTACGCGCCGAACCTCGACGACTGGCTGCAGCCGATGCTCGCGCATCTCAAGCAACAGGGCGCCTTCTCGGTGAAGATGGGCCCGCCGGTCGTCATCCGCCGCTGGGATGCAGCCGCCATCAAGTCCGGTATCCAGGACCCCGACGTGAAGCGCCTGCGCGACGTCGAGGCCACGCACATCGAGCCGCGCGCTTTCGAAGTCTCGGACCGGCTGCGGAAGATGGGCTGGCAGCAGGGCGAGGACGGCGGCGCCGGCTTCGGTGACGTGCAGCCGCGCTACGTCTTCCAGGTGCCGCTGGCGAACCGCTCGCTCGAAGACGTTCTCAAGGGCTTCAACCAGCTGTGGCGGCGCAACATCAAGAAGGCTGAGAAGGCCGGCGTCGAGGTGGTCCAGGGTAGTTACGAGGACCTCGCCGAATGGCAGCGGCTGTACGAGATCACCGCTGTGCGCGACCACTTCAGGCCGCGTCCCCTCTCCTACTTCCAGCGCATGTGGACCGTCCTCAACTCCGAGGACCCGAATCGCATGCGGCTGTATTTCGCGCGCCACAACGGGGTGAACCTCTCCGCGGCGACGATGCTCGTCGTCGGTGGGCACGTCTGGTACTCGTACGGCGCGTCCGACAACATCGGACGCGAGGTACGGCCTTCGAACGCCATGCAGTGGCGGATGCTGCGCGATTCCTACGCGATGGGCGCCACCGTCTACGACCTGCGCGGCATCAGCGACTCGCTCGACGAGACCGACCACCTCTTCGGCCTGATCCAGTTCAAGGTCGGCACCGGCGGCGAAGCCGTCGAGTACGTCGGTGAGTGGGACTTCCCGCTCAACAAGCTGCTGCACAAGGCGCTGGACATGTACATGTCGCGCCGCTGACGAAACCGGCATCATCCGTTTCAATGAGCGCTTCACCAGGCCCGCCGGCAGGCAGGCCGACAGGCTCAGACACTTCGACAAGCTCCACATACCTCTGATACACCGCAGCCACCAGAAAGGTTCCGGACCGGCCATGGCGCTCTCCCTCTACGTCGACACCGCGCGCTGGCGGGCGCACCAGAAATCCGTCCTCGACCAGTTCCCCGGGCTCGTCCCGGTCTGCAAGGGCAACGGATACGGCTTCGGTCACGAGCGACTCGCAGATGAGGCGATCCGCTTCGGCTCCGACACTCTCGCCGTCGGCACCACCTACGAGGCAGCCCGCATAAAGGACTGGTTCAGCGGCGATCTGCTGGTCCTCACCCCGTTCCGGCGGGGTGAGGAGCCCGTGCCGCTGCCCGACCGCGTCATCCGGTCGGTCTCCTCCGTGGACGGCGTGCACGCGCTGGTGGGCGCCCGGGTCGTCATCGAGTGCATGAGCTCGATGAAGCGTCACGGTGTCAAGGAGGAGGAGCTGGGGCAGCTGCACGCCGCCATCGAGGACGTACGTCTCGAAGGCTTCGCGCTGCACCTGCCGCTGGACCGCACCGACGGCTCGGACGCGGTCGAGGAGGTCATCGGCTGGATGGACCGCCTTCGCGCCGCCCGGCTGCCGCTGCACACCATGTTCGTCAGCCATCTGCGCGCCGAGGAACAGGCACGGCTGCAGCAGCAGTTCCCGCAGACCCGCTTCCGCGCCCGGATCGGCACACGGCTGTGGCTCGGCGACCACGACGCGACGGAGTACCGGGGTGCCGTCCTCGACGTCACGCGTGTCGCCAAGGGTGACCGCTTCGGCTACCGCCAGCAGAAGGTCGCCTCCGACGGCTGGCTGGTGGTCGTCGCCGGCGGCACGTCGCACGGCGTGGGCCTGGAGGCCCCGAAGGCGCTGCACGGCGTGATGCCGCGTGCCAAGGGCGTCGCCCGCGCGGGCCTGGCCACCGTCAACCGGAATCTGTCGCCCTTCGTCTGGGCGGGCAAGCAGCGCTGGTTCGCCGAGCCGCCCCACATGCAGGTGTCGATCCTGTTCGTGCCCGCGGACGCACAGGAACCGAAGGTCGGCGACGAGCTGGTGGCCCATCTGCGCCACACGACCACCCAGTTCGACCGCCTCGTCGACCGCTAGTGCCGTGACCGGCGATGTTTGCCCCATGAGGAGCGTCGTCCGGTGCGTGCGATCGCAAGGCGGCCGGAAGTCCTTGAGCGGGGTCTCCCCTGCTCGAACAAAGTTGAGAGCTTGGGGAAGGCGCTACCAGGGCTTGTGGCCAACGCGGCGAGCGGGCGTGCTGGACGACGCGACGGGGCAAAGCGTGCCGGGAGGGGCACTGGACACCGGGCCGGACGGCACCGCGACCGGCCCCCACGACCGATGGGGCCAGGGCCTCGCCAAGGGTTTCGCGCCCTTGACGAGACCCTGTTCAGTCCGCGGCCGGCCCATGTGACCCTGTTCGGTCTGTGACCGGCCCGTGCGCCGCGCCCCACTCCACCCGCGGCCCCTCGAAGGGTGCCGCGTGCCGCGGCGGATGCGCCGCCGCATGCCCCAGCACGAAGACGTCCTCGGCACCGTCGAACACCCCGCCCGACGGATCGTCCGAACCGTCCCTGCGTACGTCGTCCCGCTCCGGCATCAGAATGTCCCGTACGACGACTGCGCAGAGGTAGAGCGTGCCCAGCAGGTGCAGGGCGATCGCCACCTGGTAGCCCTCGGTCGGCAGTCCCTGGTGCTTGTCGCCGCTCGTCGTGTACGCGAGGTACATCCAGATCCCGAGGAAGTACATGACCTCGCACGCCTGCCAGATCAGGAAGTCCCGCCATCGCGGCCTGGCCAGTGCGGCGAGGGGGATCAGCCACAGCACGTACTGCGGCGAGTAGACCTTGTTGGTGAGAATGAACGCCGCGACGACAAGAAGGACCAGCTGGGCGAAACGGGGCCGGCGCGGGGCCATCAGCGTCAGCACCAGGATGCATACGCAGAAGAAGAGCATCAGCAGCGTCGATGCGCTGTTCACCGTGTCGACCGGGATGGAAATGCCGGTGCGCTGCGAGATGATCAGCCAGAACGAGCCGAAGTCGAGCGGCCGGTCGTGGCTGAACGTGTAGAACTTCTTCCATCCCTCGGGCGCGAACACCATCACCGGCAGGTTCACCACCAGCCATGATGCGGCCGCGCCGAGTGTCGCCACGAAGAACTCCCGCCATTTGCCCGCCCGCCAGCAGAGCACGAAGACCGGCCCCAGCAGGAGTACGGGGTAGAGCTTGGCGGCTGTGGCGAGGCCGATGAGGATGCCGAAGGCCAGCGTCCGCTGCCGGGACCACATGAGCATGGCCGCAGCTGTCAGCGCGACGGCCAGCAGGTCCCAGTTGATCGTCGCGGTGAGCGCGAAGGCCGGCGCGAGAGCGACCAGCAGCCCGTCCCACGGACGGCGCCGGTGCGTACGGGCGACACACACCGCCATGACCGCGGTGCAGATCATCAGCATGCCCGCGTTGACCATCCAGTACATCTGCTCGCGGTACTGGATGGAGCCGCCAGGCGTCAGCCAGGCCGCGACCTGCATGAACACCCCGGTCAGGACGGGGTACTCCAGGTACTGCATGGTGTCGCTCAGCCGGTCGAAGTACGGCACGAGACCGTCCGCGAAACCACGTCCGACGAAAAGGTGCGGAATGTCGGAGTAGCAGGCATGCGTGTACTGCGAGCTGGCGCCCCTGAACCACGCCCAGTTGTAACAGGGCACTTTCTGCACCATGCCGAGCGCGAACATGCCGATCGCCACCAGGGCGACGACACGCACAGGCGTGAGGGGGCCGGAGCCGAGTCGCGCCCAGCGCCCCGACCGCCCGCCGATCAGCTCGCTGCCGGCCGCGGCGATCTCGTCCTGGTGCGTGGGCCGAACGACGGGCCGTTCCTCGTGCACGCTCGTGTCATCTGCGCTTGGCATGCCGCACATCCTGCCGTACGGGGCTGTGGAAACGGCGAGGGCCGCCGCACCGAGTGGTGCGGCGGCCCTGGTGGCCTTCTTCCGGCTGCGCCTATTGGCCTGCCGTTCGGGCGCTATCCGGTCGGGCCTCCGAAGAGACCGCCGCTCCCGTTCCCGTTCCCGTTCCCGTTGCCCCCGCCGCCCGACGGGGGCAACGGAGACGTAGTCCCGTCGGTCGGAGTGGGAGATCCGCCTCCGCCGCTACCGGCCGGGTTGCCTCCGTTGTTGCCTCCGTTGCTGGGCTGGCAGTTCCAGTCCAACGCCCCGCAGCTGCCGCTCGGGTCGGGCGTGGGGGAGGAGGGCGTCATCGAAGGTGTCGTGGGCGGCGTGCTGGAGGGGGTCTGCGACGGCACGATGGGCGGCGTCGGCGAAGGGCTCGGCGCGCCGCCCCCGTAGAGCGTCTCGCCCCACGGCTCCGGCTTCGGGAAGGTCAGGACATCCTCCCCCTTCAGCGCGTCGGCCATGTAGTCGTGCCAGATCTGGGCCGGGAACGAGGCACCGTGGATCGTCTTCTCGCCACCCGTGCCGTACATCTCCTCGAACTTACGGTTCTTGTGCTTCTCGTTGTCGTCGTACCGGAACATGCTGATGGCGGTCGACAGCTGCGGGGTGTACCCCACGAACCAGGCGGACTTGTTCCTGTCCGTCGTACCCGTCTTGCCCGCCACGTCACGACCGGGGAGCTTGGCAGGCGTGCCGGTCCCATGCTCGACGACGTTCTTCAGGACGTCGGTGACGTTGTCGGCGACGATGTTGTCGAAGGCACGCTTGGGCGCCTTCTTGTGCTGATAGACGACCTCACCGCGGTACTTGACCTTCTCGACGGAGTAGGGGTCGTGCTGCATCCCGCTGTCGGCGAAGGTGCCGTAGGCCCCAGCCATCCGGATCGCGCTGGGCTGGGACGTACCGATGGAGAACGACGGAACGGTCGCGTCCGCCATGTACCTGTCGTCACGCAGACCCGCGGCTATCGCGACGTCCTTCACCTTGTCGGTGCCGACGTCCATACCGAGCTGGACGTACGGGGAGTTGGCAGAATGCTGCATGGCCTCGCGAAGGGTGATGTTCCCCCTCGACTCATGGCCGTCGTTGGTCTGCAGCCACTCCTCGCCCTTCTCGTTGGTCCAGATCTCACCGTTGTATTTCTTGATCTTCAGCCGGTCGTCGGCGTTGTAGATGCTCTTCGGGGAGACCTTCCTGCGCTGCGACTCGTCCTGATCCGGATCGCCCTTCGGGTCACGCTTGCCGTACTCCATCGCGGCAGCCAGCACGAACGGCTTGAACGTCGAACCGACCTGCGCACCGGTGGCGTCGGCGTTGTTGGTGTAGTGCTGCGTCGCGTCCTGACCACCGTAGATCGCGAGAATGGCGCCGGTTTTCGGATCCACCGAAGCGCCGCCGAACTGGACGTGCGTGTCCGTCTTGGGGCGCTGCTTCGGCTTGATCTTGCGGTCGTAGACCTTCTTGACCGCGGCGTTGAGCGCCTTGACCTTTTTCTCGTCGAAGGTGGTGTGGATCTCGTAGCCGCCCCGGGCAAGCTTTTCCCGGGTGACGTCCTTGTAGTTGTTGAGGAAGCTCTCCCGGGCGAGGGACACCAGATAACCGGTCTGACCGCCCAGCTGCGCGTTCTGCTTCGGCGGTTTCGGCATGGGGAACGTTGTGTACTTGTCGCGCTCCTTCTGGGTCATCCGCCCGTCCTTCACCTCCTCGTTGAGGATCCAGCGCCAGCGCTTCACCGCCCGGTCCTTGTTCTTCGCAGGGGTCGCCATCTTGGGGTCGACCTCGGTAACGCCGGCCGGGTCGTAGTAGGTCGCGCCCTTCAGCAGGGTGGCCAGGAAGGCGCACTCGCTTGCATTGAGCTTCTTGGCGTCCTTGCCGTAGTACGTACGTGCCGCGGCCTGGATCCCCGATGCGCCTCGCCCGTAATACGAGATGTTCAGGTAGCCCTCCATGACCGTCTGCTTGGTCTCCGTCTTGCCGACCTTGATCGTGATGAAGAGCTCTTCGAACTTCCGGCTCAGTGTCTGCTTCTGAGAGAGACGCGAGTTCTTCACGTACTGCTGGGTGATCGTCGAGCCGCCCTGGGTCTGTCCGCCCTTGGCCATGTTGTAGAAGGCCCGGGCGATACCCATCGGGTCGATGCCACTGTCGGTGTAGAACGACTTGTTCTCCGCCGAGATGACGGCGTTCCGCATGGCCTCGGGGATCTGCTCGTAACCGATGATCTGACGGTTGGCCGCACCGCCCGTGGCGATCATCTGCCTCCCGTCGGCCCAGTAGTAGACATTGTTCTCCGCCTTGGCCGCAGCCTTCACACTGGGCTTCCCGACCATTGCGTACGCGATACCGCCAAGGCCCATGAGAAGGCCGAGGAAGCCGATGCACAGGCTGGAGACCAGCCTCCAGGACGGCACCCAGCGCCGCGCTCCGTACTTCCCGGCGCGCGGGTAGTCGATGAAGCGCTTCTTGACGGGACGCTGGCTGTCGCGCCCGCGGCCCCGACCAGGACCCTCGTGCCCGTCGCCGCCACCACCGCGGCGTCGGCCACTCCCGCCGCCATGACCCGCGCCACCTCCCTCGGCGGCACGCCGGCTCCCGCTTCCACGCTGCGCGGCTCGTCTGGCCGCAGCACGCCCGCCGTACGGACTCTCGTCGTCGTACGAACCGGAAGGTGACTCA
The DNA here is from genome assembly GCF_053599875.1 of Streptomyces sp. NPDC005151. Taxonomy (NCBI): domain Bacteria; kingdom Bacillati; phylum Actinomycetota; class Actinomycetes; order Kitasatosporales; family Streptomycetaceae; genus Streptomyces; species Streptomyces sp. NPDC005151. The sequence goes on from NZ_JBSFYR010000029.1 coordinate 28,005, forward strand.
TTAGTTACTTTGCGTGACGGAGCTGCGCGGCGTCCTGCGGACTGCTGGGCGGCTCGTCTGGTCGCGGCACGCCCGCCACCTTGCGGTTGCTGCGTCTTGCGACGGTGCTCGCTCATCGAACGACTACTCCTCGGGCAGGCGAGAGCGCCTGGAAGCGGCAGTTGAGATCCGGTCCCCCGAATTACGGACGGACCCTGCGACAGGCTCATCCGCAGTGCGTCCGGTCAGTCCGCGACGACTGACGCTCGGGGGCGTCGCGCGGTTCCCGGTGGTCTGCATGCCGCACAGACTACGCACGGTCAAAACCCACCTAGGGCCCAAGTTCACCCCAAATCACGCAAGTCGCTTCCTACGAATTGGTGATGTGACGCCGCTCACGATGCCCCCCCTTGTCGCATCGCGGTGAGCGATCTATCGTCATGATGTATCGAGTCGATACATCAGCTCGGCATAGGGCTCCGCGAGAGCACTCGGAGAAGGAGGAGGCGAAGTTGAGCAGACGCTCGGGCATCCTCGAATTCGCCGTACTCGGTCTGCTCCGTGAATCCCCCATGCACGGGTACGAGCTGCGCAAACGCCTCAACACCTCGTTGGGGATCTTCCGCGCCTTCAGCTACGGCACCCTCTACCCCTGCCTCAAGACGCTGGTAGCCAGCGGCTGGTTGATCGAGGAACCGGGAAACGGTCCGGCAGAGGTTCCGCCCGTCGGCGGACGTGCGGTCGCCCCTGCCTCTTCACTGGCAGGACGCCGCGCCAAGATCGTCTACCGGCTGACGGCAGAAGGTAAGGAGCACTTCGAGGAGCTGCTCTCGCACACCGGCCCCGACTCCTGGGAGGACGAGCATTTCGCAGCCCGTTTCGCCTTCTTCGGACAGACGGAGCACGAGGTGCGGATGCGCGTACTGGAAGGCCGCCGCAGCCGGCTGGAGGAGCGCCTGGAGAAGATGCGCGCCTCTCTGGCACGCACCCGCGAACGACTCGACGGCTACACGCTTGAGCTGCAGCGACACGGCATGGAATCCGTGGAGCGCGAAGTGCGCTGGCTGAACGAGCTCATCGAGAGCGAGCGGTCGGGGCGGGATCAGCGACGATCCTCGCCCGAGGGCTCCGCTCAGCAGAACACAGCAGGGGAGACGGACGGCCTGCCCCGGCACCGGGGTCATACCCCGCCGGATCCGTCCGACGACACCGCCAAGTGAAGTCCCGGCACTTCCGCAGGGCCTTCATCGGAATTACCAAGAACACACAACACAGGGAGCAACCGGAATGGGTTCGGTTCGCGTAGCCATCGTCGGCGTGGGCAACTGCGCCGCCTCGCTGGTGCAGGGCGTCGAGTTCTACAAGGACGCCGATCCGGCCGGCAAGGTGCCCGGTCTGATGCACGTCCAGTTCGGCGAGTACCACGTGCGTGACGTCGAGTTCGTCGCCGCCTTCGATGTCGACGCGAAGAAGGTCGGCCTCGACCTCGCGGACGCCATCGGTGCCAGCGAGAACAACACGATCAAGATCGCCGACGTTCCGAACACCGGCGTGACCGTTCAGCGCGGCCACACCCACGACGGCCTGGGCAAGTACTACCGCCAGACCATCGAGGAGTCCGTCGAGGCCCCGGTCGACATCGTCCAGGTCCTCAAGGACAAGCAGGTCGACGTCCTCGTCTGCTACCTGCCCGTCGGTTCCGAGGTCGCTGCGAAGTTCTACGCGCAGTGCGCCATCGACGCCAAGGTCGCGTTCGTCAACGCCCTCCCGGTCTTCATCGCCGGCACCAAGGAGTGGGCGGACAAGTTCACCGAGGCCGGTGTCCCGATCGTCGGCGACGACATCAAGTCCCAGGTCGGCGCCACCATCACGCACCGCGTGATGGCGAAGCTCTTCGAGGACCGGGGTGTCATCCTGGACCGCACGATGCAGCTGAACGTCGGCGGCAACATGGACTTCAAGAACATGCTCGAGCGTGAGCGCCTGGAGTCGAAGAAGATCTCCAAGACGCAGGCCGTCACCTCCCAGATCCGTGACCGCGAGCTCGGTGCGGACAACGTCCACATCGGTCCGTCGGACTACGTGGCCTGGCTGGACGACCGCAAGTGGGCGTACGTGCGCCTCGAGGGCCGCGCCTTCGGTGACGTTCCGCTGAACCTGGAGTACAAGCTCGAGGTCTGGGACTCCCCGAACTCCGCCGGTGTCATCATCGACGCCGTGCGCGCCGCGAAGATCGCCAAGGACCGTGGCATCGGTGGCCCGATCCTCTCCGCGTCCTCGTACTTCATGAAGTCCCCGCCGGTCCAGTACTTCGACGACGAGGCCCGCGAGAACGTCGAGAAGTTCATCAACGGCGACGTCGAGAGCTGACACGACCGGCAACGGCGTGTGAACGCGGCAGGGCGATGAGCGGCAACGCTTCTCCCCTTCCGCCTCGTTGAGGGTCCCCGGGCAATCCGCCCGGGGACCCTCAACGTATGTGACCCTTGCCCACATGCCCGTCGTACGTGATCTGCGCGTACTCCTGCGCCTTCGGAACTTCCGTCGCCTGCTGGCTGTACGGCTCCTCTCCCAGTCCGCCGACGGCGTCTATCAGGTCGCCCTAGCCGCGCACGTCGTCTTCTCCCCGGAGAAGCAGACATCGGCAGCAGACATCGCCTCCGCGATGGCCGTACTGCTGCTGCCGTACTCGCTCATCGGCCCTTTCGCCGGCGTCCTGCTGGACCGCTGGCCGCGCCGCCAGGTCTTCCTGTACGGCAATCTGCTGCGCGCAGCCCTCGCCTGCTGCACCGCCCTGCTGATCCTCGGCACCGCACCCGCCTGGCTCTTCTACGCCTCCGCGCTGTGCGTCACAGGGGTCAACCGCTTTGTGCTGGCGGGACTCTCGGCCGCGCTGCCGCGGGTCGTCGACAGGGACCGGCTGGTCATGGCCAACTCGCTCTCACCGACCGCGGGCACGCTCGCCGCCACGGCGGGCGGCGGCCTCGCCTTCGCCGTACGTCTGGTGGCGGCGGACTCGGATGCCGCAGTGGTGCTGCTGGGCGCGGGGCTCTACCTCGCCTCGGCACTGGCCTCCCTGCGCCTTGCCACCCAACTCCTCGGACCGGATACGAACGGCAGTCCTACCCGGCTGAGGGACGCGCTGGCCACCACCGCGCACGGACTCGTCGGCGGGCTGCGCCATCTGGCGGAACGGACGGACGCCGCACGGGCACTGGCCGCCATGACAGTGATCCGGTTCTGCTACGGGGCGCTGACCGTGATGGTGCTGATGCTGTGCCGGTACGCCTGGTCCGACAGCGAATCCGGCGGTCTGGCCCTGCTCGGACTGGCCGTGGGCGCCTCGGGGGCGGGATTCTTCGCGGCGGCCGTGCTGACGCCCTGGGCGGTTGGACGGCTCGGCCGGTTCCGCTGGATAGCGACGTGCGCCGCCGCGGCTGCCGTCCTCGAACCCGCGCTCGGGCTGTGGTTCACCCCCCGACCGATGCTGGTCGCTGCATTCGTTCTCGGAGCCGTCACTCAGGGAACGAAGATCGCGACGGACACGGTGGTGCAGACCGCGGTGGACGACTCATTCCGCGGTCGCGTCTTCTCCCTGTACGACGTGCTGTTCAACGTGGCCTTTGTGGGCGCTGCCGCAGTAGCCGCTGTGGCACTGCCTCCTGACGGGAAGTCGGCCACAGTGGTGATCGGGCTTGCGCTGCTCTACGGGATCGTCGCCGTGACGATGTTCCGGTGGAGCCGTGTCAGTGAAGTGCTATAGCGTGCGCGCGTCAAAAGAAGAGTGGCGCACGATCCACGGGGGTACCCGCATGACCTATCCGCCCCAGTAAGGCCCTGGACCATACGGGCAACAGCCTCAACAGCCGTACCCACCCCAACAGCCCGCGTACGGCTATCCGCAGCAGCGGCCGTACCCGCCGCATCAGGGTCAGCAGCCGTACGGCGGCTATCCCGGTGGTCCTCCGACCCAGGGCATGCCCCCACAGGGCCCGCCGCCTCAGAACATGTCCGGTGGCAAGAAGGCTTTCCTCGCGGTGCGCAACATCGTCATCATCGTGGTGGCGCTCAGCGCCCTCGCGGGTCTGAAGTTCGGCTGAAACAAGATATTCGAGTCGGACGCCAAGGCCGCCTCGGTCGGCGACTGCCTGCAGAACAAGGACTCCAACATCAGCCCGGACATGTCATCGGCCGACTGCGGCTCGTCGGCGGCCGAGTACAAGGTGGCCGAGGTGCACGACGACACCACGGACACGGACCTGTGCGACGCCAAGAAGTACGTCGCCTACACCGAAACCTCCGGCAGCCGTAAGAGCCGGACCAGTGTGGTTCTCTGTCTGATGCCGATGAAGTCAACGGGCTGGCCCTCTTCCGGGGCAGGTACCGATAGCTGCTGCATCGAAGGGCGCTGTTTCACGTGAAACAGCGCCCTTCGGCACATCCGACCGCGGTCATGTTTCACGTGAAACATGACCGCGGTCCCACCTTCAGCTCTGCTCGGCCCACCACTTCTTGAGCTCCGCGACGGCCACGTCATGTCCCATCGGGCCGTTCTCCAGCCGCATCTCCAGCAGGAACGCGTACGCCTTGCCGATCACCGGTCCAGGACCGACACCCAGCGTCTTCATGATCTCGTTGCCGTCCAGGTCGGGCCGGATGGCGTCCAGCTCCTCCTGTTCCTTCAACTGTGCGATGCGCTCCTCAAGCGCGTCATAGATGCGCGCGAGCGCACCGGCCTTGCGCTTGTTCCGCGTCGTGCAGTCCGAGCGCGTCAGCTTGTGCAGCCGCTCCAGCAACGGGCCCGCATCCCGCACATACCGGCGGACGGCGGAGTCGGTCCACTCGCCGTCGCCATAGCCGTGGAAGCGCAGATGCAGTTCCACCAGCTTCGAGACGTCCTTGACCGTGTCATTGGAGTACTTGAGCTCCGTCATGCGCTTCTTGACCATCTTGGCGCCCACCACCTCGTGGTGATGGAACGAGACGCGTCCATCTTTCTCGAAGCGCCGGGTCCGCGGCTTACCGATGTCATGGAGCAGCGCGGCAAGCCGCAGAGTCAGGTCGGGACCGTCCTCCTCCAGATCGATCGCCTGCTCCAGAACGGTCAGCGAGTGCTCGTAGACGTCCTTGTGACGGTGATGCTCGTCACTTTCCAGCCGCAGCGCGGGCAGCTCCGGCAGTACCTGTTGCGCCAGTCCCGTATCGACCAGGAGTGCCAGTCCCTTGCGAGGGTGCGCGGAGAGCAGCAACTTGTTGAGTTCCTCACGGACCCGCTCGGCGGAGACGATCTCGATACGGCCCGCCATCTCCGTCATCGCAGTGATGACATCAGAAGCGACCTCGAAGTCCAGCTGCGCGGCGAGGCGCGCGGCACGCAGCATGCGCAGGGGATCGTCGGAGAAGGACTCCTCGGGTGTCCCGGGGGTGCGCAGCACCCGCTCCGCCAGGTCCTCCAGACCGCCGTGCGGGTCGATGAATTCCTTCTGCGGCAGCGCGACGGCCATGGCGTTGACCGAGAAGTCTCGGCGTACGAGGTCCTCCTCGATGGAGTCGCCGTAGGAGACCTCGGGCTTGCGCGAGGTCCTGTCGTACGCCTCCGACCGGTACGTGGTGACTTCGATCTGGTAGCCGTTCTTCTGGCAGCCCACTGTGCCGAAGGCGATACCGACCTCCCACACCGAGTCGGCCCATGGACGCACGATCTTCAGAACGTCCTCGGGCCGGGCGTCGGTGGTGAAGTCCAGGTCGTTCCCGAGCCTGCCGAGAAGCGCGTCCCGGACCGAGCCACCGACCAGGGCCAGACTGAATCCGGCATCCTGGAATCGGCGGGCAAGGTCGTCGGCGACCGGGGAGACCCGCAGCAGTTCACTGACTGCGCGATGCTGCACCTGGGTCAGGGCACTGGAATTCTCTTCATTGGCGTTCGGCACAACAGAAAAGGGTACGTGCCCGGACCGGCCCGGGCGTCATCATTTCTCTCCGCCCTGCAAGACTCTCCCGATCATGTAGCGCACACCCCAGCACTTAGCCCCCGCGCACATCGTTACCATGCGGGGACGCAGCAACCGACAACCATCGACAGCAGCTGACGACGACGAGGGACGGGTAGGCGCGTGGCCGAGGCGGCAGACATCCAGGGGATCAGTCCTTCTCCTGCCCGCCGGTGGCTGCGGCGCACAGCATCCTTGGTCGTCGCAGCACCGCTCGTGGCAGCGCTGCTGGCCGGCACGGCCGCGCCCACGGCGCAGGCCGACGTGGCGAGCAAGGCTCCCACCGGCTCCAGCACCGTCGATGTGTCCCTGGACACCCTGGCTCCCAGTGCACCGGTCAAGGGGGACACTCTCACCGTCTCCGGCACCCTGACCAACAGGAGCAAGGAATCCGTCACCGATGCCCGGGTCGATCTGCGTGTCGGACCGAGGCTCTTCAGCAGGACATCGATCGACGCCGCCGCGGAGCGCACCGGGTACGTGCCCGGCAGCGATCCCGCAGCCATCGGCGGTAAGTACACGGTGGAATTCGCGAAGCTCCCTTCGGGCATCAGCCAGGACTTCACGCTGTCCGTGCCCGTCGACAAGCTGGAACTCGACGACGCAGGTGTCTACCAGTTCGGTGTCTCCCTGTCCGGGCGGACCACCCACACCTCGTACGAGCAGGTGCTCGGAATCCAGCGCACCTTCCTTCCCTGGCAGGCGGAGGAGAGCAATTCCAGGACCCATGTCACCTATCTCTGGCCGCTGATCGCATCCGCCCATGTCACTGCGGAGACCGGCTCGGACGAGCAGCAGACACCGGTCTTCGCCGATGACGACCTGGCGGCCGAGATCGCTCCGGGCGGTCGCCTCGACCAGATGGTCTCGCTGGGCAGCCAGCTGCCCGTCACCTGGGTGATCGACCCGGATCTGCTGGCCGGCGTCGATGCGATGGCGAGGAACTACCGCGTCAAGGTCGGCGACACCACCGTTCCCGGGAAGAACCAGGCCGTTGCCAAGCGGTGGCTCAGCTCACTGGAGAAGGCGGTGGCGGACGGCAAGGTCGTGGCGCTGCCTTTCGCCGATCCAGATCTTGCGTCCATCGCACACCGCGGCAAGAACGTCTCGGGGACCCTCAGCCACCTGCAGACCGCCACCGAGGTGGCGGTCAAAACGGTGGAGACGATCCTGCACGTGAAGCCGTCCACCGACTTCGCATGGCCGGTCGACGGCGCGATCGATCCTTCGATCGTCGATGTCGCCACGTCGGCCGGTGCCCACAACGTGATCGCCCGCAGCGACAGCCTTCAGGAAACAGGGAGACTGCCGTACACACCGTCCGCAGCCCGGCCGATCGGTGGCGGTACCAACGCCGTCGTGGCCGACTCCCGGCTCTCCAAGGCCTTCGAGGGAGACATGTCGCGTGCGGAGGATTCCACTCTCGCCGTTCAGAAGTTCCTCGCCACAACCCTCGCGCTGACCGAGCAGGACACGGACACCAAGCGCAGCATCGTCGTCGCGCCACAAAGGATGCCGACCGCCGCTCAGGCGCAGTCGATGGCACGCGCCCTGCACGCCCTCGACGACGAACGGTGGACGCAGCCTCTCGACCTCGTGGGCGCGGCCGAGGCCGAGCCCGACGCCCAGGCGACGACGAGGGTCCCCGGGACCTCCCAGTATCCGAAGAGGCTCCGCAGCCAGGAGCTGCCCACCCAAGCCTTCCAGGACATCAAGTCCACCCAGGTCTCGCTGGGCAGCTTCCAGGTCATCCTCACTCAGCCGGAGCGGGTGGTGACCCCCTTCGGCAACGCGATCAACCGGGCCATCTCGACGTCGTGGCGCGGCAGGCCGCTGGAGGCACAGCAGTACCGGGACTCGGTACGCACATATCTGCAGGGCCTCATCAACGAGGTGCAGCTCATTTCGAAGTCGGACGTCACGTTGTCCGGCCGCAGCGCCACGATCCCTGTGACCGTGCAGAACAGGCTGTTGCAGGGTGTCGATCATCTGGAGCTCCGGCTGAAGTCGGAGAACGCGACGCGGCTCAAGCTGAACAACGGCGGCGCGGTGGCCGAGAAGCCGATCCGTATCGCCGGTGGCCACAGCCAGTCCGTGAAGTTCGACGCAGCTGCGAACGCCAACGGCCAGGTACAGGTTGTGGCGCAGCTGTACACCGAGGACGACATGCCGTACGGCGAAAAGATGACCTTCACGGTAAAGGTCTCCGAGGTCACACCGACCGTGTTGCTGGTGATCGCCGGCGGGCTGCTGCTGCTGGTCCTCGCGGGCATCAGGATGTACACCCATCGCAAGCGCGCCAACGCAAGCGACCCGGCCGGCGACGACGGCGGTGAACCCGAGCAGCCGAGTGACCCGACGCCGGACACCGGTCCGGAAAGCGGGGGGCCATCAGGCACGGGTGAGAAAGTAGACCGTTGAGCGATGTCTGTCGTGGCCGGTCGGCCGGGGACGATGAGGTGGGGTTTCGATGAACGCGCCGTACGACGGTGACCGTGGTCAGGGTGCGGGCGGAGATGGTTCTTCCGGTGGCCCCCCGATGCCACCGGGCCCGGGCCAGGTGCCGCTGCCGCCCGACCCGTACGTCCAGGACGCGTATGACCGCGACCCTTACCGCGCTCAGGATCTGTCCGCCCAGGACCCGGTGGCCGAGGCGCTGTACGACCGCGCCGCCCACCCGCCGCCACCCCCTGGCACGTACCAGCCGCCGCAGCCGCTCTACCAGCAGCCGCCTGCGGCGCAGTACGCCCCCGATCCACGCATCTGGGCGCAGACCCCGCCGCCCGAGCCCGACGGCCCGTCCCGGCACCTGCCGTACGGGGACGACGCGGCGACCACGCAGTTCGTCGGTGTGGACGACCTCGTCACCCAGGCATCCGAGCACCACGAGGAACCGGACGCGTTCGCTCACCTGTTCCGGGACCAGGAGGGCCCGGCCGGGTCCCCCGCTCTGTCCGAGCCAGAACCGGCTCCGGCTCCGGCACCCGCCCTGCCGAAGTCCGGCGGCCGGACCTCCGGCCTGCTGAAGTCCAGCGCGGTGATGGCGGCCGGCACACTCGTGTCCCGTCTTACCGGCTTCGTCCGCAGCCTGGTGATCACCGCCGCGCTGGGTGCGGCGCTGCTCGGTGACAGCTTCACCATCGCCTACACGCTGCCGACGATGATCTACATCCTCACTGTGGGCGGCGGGCTCAACTCGGTCTTCGTTCCTCAGCTCGTCCGTTCCATGAAGAACGACGAGGACGGCGGCGAGGCGTACGCCAACCGCCTGCTCACGCTCGTCATGGTCGCACTCGGCGTGATCGTTGCGATCGCGGTCTTCGCCGCTCCCCTGCTGATCCATCTGATGTCGAGCACGATCGCGAACGATCCGGCGGCCGACAATGTGGCCACCACCTTCGCCCGGTACTGCCTGCCGACCATCTTCTTCATGGGCGTGCACGTGGTGATGGGCCAGATCCTCAACGCCCGCGGAAAGTTCGGCGCGATGATGTGGACCCCGGTCCTCAACAACATCGTCATGATCTTCACGTTCGGCATGTTCATCTGGGTCTACGGCACCTCCGCCGAATCCCACATGGGTGTGCAGACGATTCCGCCGGAGGGCGTCCGGCTGCTGGGTATCGGCACACTGCTCGGCCTTGTCGTCCAGGCCCTCGCGATGATTCCGTATCTGCGCGAGGCCGGCTTCCGCTTCCGTCCGCGCTTCGACTGGAAGGGCCATGGACTCGGCAAGACGGTCAAGCTGGCCAAGTGGACCGTTCTGTTCGTCTTCGCCAACCAGGCCGGCGTACTGGTCGTCACGCAGCTCGCAACCGCCGCCGGTGAGGCTTCCGGCAGGAAGGGCACGGGTTTCCTCGCCTACTCCAATGCGCAGCTGATCTGGGGCATGCCTCAGGCGATCATCACCGTCTCGGTCATGGCAGCCCTGCTTCCCCGTATCTCCCGGGCCGCCCACGACAACGACCCCGGCGCGGTCCGCGACGACATCTCACAGGGGCTGCGCAACTCCGCCGTGGCGATCGTTCCGGTCGCCTTCGCGTTCCTCGCGCTGGGTGTGCCGATGTGCACGCTGCTGTACTCCTCCAGCGGCCCCGAGGCCGCCAGGTCCATGGGCTTCATCCTGATGGCGTTCGCCCTCGGCCTCATCCCGTACTCCGTGCAGTACGTGGTACTCCGTGGCTTCTACGCCTACGAGGACACCCGCACGCCCTTCTACAACACGGTCATCGTCGCCGGGGTCAATGCCGCCGCTTCCGTTCTCTGCTACGCGGTGCTTCCGGCCCAGTGGGCGGTCGTCGGCATGGCGGCTTCGTACGGGCTGGCCTATGCCGTCGGCGTGGGCATCGCCTGGCGCCGACTGCGCAACCGGCTGGGCGGCGACCTGGACGGCGCACACGTCGTCCGTACCTACGCCCGTCTGTGCCTCGCGGCGATCCCCGCGGCGATCCTCGGCGGTGGCGTGGGTTTCGCACTGCTCCAGGGCCTGGGCGAGGGTGCCTTCGGTTCGCTGATCGCCCTGCTCTGCGGTGGGACCGTGCTGATGGGGGTCTTCTTCATCGCGGCGAAGCGCATGCGGATCGAAGAGATCAACGGCATGGTCGGGATGGTCCGGGGGCGGCTCGGACGCTGAGGATCAACCGGCCCGCACAACCATCGCCGGTCTCCGTGTGTCGTGCATAGCGCTGGAGTGTGGGCACAATTGGCGTGACTGTGCAGAGCTGGCTGGCATCGCGCAACGGATGGGGAGGCAGGAACGACGGTGGCGGAACGTAGCACGGCTGCCGTCGACGTGGCCGACAACAGCGGTGATGAGCCGCTGGCCGCCAAGGCGGACGAGGCCACGACCGACGGGACGGCAGAAACCCAGGAATCGGCGGGCACCAGCCCCCAGGACGCAGACGATGAGCGAAGCAGCTCGGAGGCCGCCTCGGCGACCCCTGATCTGCACAGCGGCCACAGACTTGCCCAGCGCTACCGACTGGAAGAGTGCGTCACCCGTCTGGACGGATTCAGCAGCTGGCGTGCTGTCGACGAGAAACTGCGCCGCGCGGTGGGCGTCCATCTGCTCCCCGCGGACCACCCGCGAGCCCGCTCCGTGCTGGCCGCGGCCCGGTCCTCCGCACTGCTCGGCGACCCCCGCTTCGTGCAGGTCCTCGACGCGGTCGAGGAGGACGACCTTGTCTACGTCGTCCATGAATGGCTTCCCGACGCCACCGAGCTCAGGGCTCTGCTGGCCTCCGGCCCCATGGACGCTCACGACGCGTACCAGCTGGTCAGCCAGATCTCCCAGGCCATGGCGGCCGCGCACCGCGAGGGCCTCGCGCATCTGAGGCTCACCCCGGGAGCGGTGCTGCGGAGCTCGACCGGTCAGTACCGGATCCGCGGCCTCGCCGTTAACTCCGCCCTGCGGGGCATCACCGCAGAGCGTCCACAGCGCACGGACACGGAGGCGATCGGCGCCCTGCTCTACGCCGCGCTGACACAACGCTGGCCGTACGAGAACGACGCGTACGGTCTCTCCGGACTACCCAAGGGCGTGGGGCTGATCGCCCCCGACCAGGTGCGGGCCGGTGTACACCGAGGTCTCTCCGAGCTCGCCATGCGCGCCCTGGCCAACGACGGCGCCACCGCGTCCCGGCAGGAACAGCCGTGCACCACCCCGGACGAGCTCGCCAAGGCCGTCGCGGCGATGCCGCGCATCCGCCCGCCCGAGCCCACGTTCACGGCTCCGCCCGAGTACCAGCGGACGACCTACCAGCAGGGCACCTACGGACGTCCGTCCGCCCGTCCCGGCGCACCCGTGACTCAGCCCGTGATGGCCGCACCCCCGGCGCCACTCCAGAGCCGCACCGGCAAGGCCCTCAAGTGGGCTGTGTCCGCATTGCTGATCGCGGCCCTGGGCCTCGGCAGCTGGCAGCTCGCCGAGACGCTCCTCGACCGCGACAACGACCCGGGGAACCCCGGCAGGACACAGACCAACCCGGAGAACGGCGACAAGCATGCTCCCGCTCCGACCAAGCCGCTGCGGATCGTCAAAGCGACGGAGTTCATGCCCAGCGGCTCGGGGATAAAGCAGGAAGACGTGCCCTATGCCGTGGACGGCAAGTCGGACACCGCCTGGGTCACCCCTCAGTACAGGGGCTACGCAAATTTCGGCAACTACGCGAACCGCAGGCAGGGCAGCGGCATAGTCGTTGACCTCGGCAGTGTGCAGGACGTGAGAGGTATCAAGATCGAGATGTACCGCAGCGGTCAGAAGGCCGAAGTGCTGGCCGCCGACAAGAGCGCATCCGCGCCGTCGTCCCTCTCCGACTTCTCGCAGCACCTCACGAAGCTCGCTACGGCCGGGAACGGCCTGGAGAAGAACCTCGATGAACCGGTGCGGACCCGCTACATCCTGATCCACATCACCGAACTTCCGCCGGATGGGTCAGTGAGCCACTTCCGCGGCGGCATCTCGGAGATTTCCGTTCTCGGCTGATGGCACAGGCCGGCGGGGACGCATCCTCCCCGTCGGCCTGCTGCGCGAGCAGTAACGAACGACCGCAGCACTCATCGGACCGAGCTTCCTCATCTCTCTGACCCCGCTCGCCTGAATCGTGATAGACAGACGGACTGACGCACAGAGGGAGGGAGGGGAGGTGGCCGCCGAGCCTTCAGAGCCACTCAGCGACTCAGACCTCCTCGCTCGTCACGTAGCCGGTGAACCGGACGCCTTCGGTGAGCTCGTACGGCGCCACCGCGACCGGCTTTGGGCTGTGGCACTGCGAACGCTGGGAGACCGCGAGGAAGCGGCCGACGCGGTTCAGGACGCCCTGGTCTCCGCCTTACGGGCCGCTCACACCTTCCGCGGCCAGTCTGCCGTCACCACCTGGCTGCATCGCATCACGGTCAACGCCTGCCTCGACCGGGTCCGCAAGGCGGCGTCACGCAAGACCTCACCCCTCGACGACACCGAGCGACTCGAACAGCTCCTGGAGCCCCACGAGTCCGCCGAGGCGCCAGCCGAGCGTCAGGATCTGCACCGCGAGCTTCTGGCGGCGCTCGGCACGCTTCCCGCCGAACAACGGGCCGCACTGATTCTCGTGGACATGCAGGGCTATCCCGTGGCGGAGGCCGCCCGCATCCTCGAGGTGCCGACCGGCACCGTGAAAAGCCGCTGTGCACGGGGCCGAGCCCGGCTGGCCCCCCTCCTGACCCACCTCCGTGGTGAAGTCGGAGAGAGCGGTGAACTCGGCATGGGAAGGAACCGGACGCAGAGGGCATCCGTCCCACCCGCATCGCGGCCAAAGGACGCAGAGACCAGCAATCCCGCTGGAGTGAAGGGCGGAGGTGGGCGCACATGACATCAACGACCGACACGACCCAGCACCCGGACGTCTCGGAGATCTCCGAGCTCACCGAAGGACTGCTCTCGCCATCCCGCACGGTGGAAGTAAGCCGCCACCTGGATGACTGCGCACTCTGTGGCGACGTCCGGTCCGCTCTCGAAGAGATCCGCGGACTGCTCGGCACTCTGCCCGCTCCCGTGCGTATGCCCGAGGATGTCGCAGACCGTATCGATGCCGCGCTGGCCGCCGAGGCCGATGTTTCACGTGAAACAGAAGCCGCCGCAGAACAGGGTCAGGAAGTGGGAGAGCAAGCGGCGCGGGGCCGGGAAGCGGAGAACAGGGCGGCTCAGTCCAACGTTGCGGACCGTCCCTCAGGGCACCCCAGGGCCGCCGGCGGCCCTGGCCGCCGGTCGTCACGGCGCCGCCGCCGCATCGTCCTCGGCACAGCGCTCGGCGCGGCGGTGGTGGGCATGACCGTCCTCATGCTGCAGATGGTCCAGACGTCCCAGAACTCCTCGGGGTCCAAGGCGGCGGACATGAAGGTCAGTGCCTCGAAGGCGGGAGCGAGCGCATTCTCGGGCTCCCCGCTCAGCCAGCGCGTACACAGCCTCCTGAGCAGTGCCGAGGCGTCCCCTCCCAAGCATCCCAACGCCGAGAAGCAGGCGCCGTCCGTCGATGTTCAGTCGACCCCGGAGGGCGAGTCCCCTGCCGCCTCAGCCTCCGGCACACCGCTGCGCGCTCCCGTCGCGTCCGTCCCCGCCTGCGTACAGCTGGGCACCGGACGAGAGACTGCCGCACTCGCCGTCGAGGAAGGCACTTACGAGGACACCAACGCCTTCCTCGTCGTTCTGCCGCACGAGACCGACGCCACCCTCGTCCAGGCCTACGTCATCGATGCGAGCTGCGTCCGCACAGACCCCGCAGGCAGGGGCGATCTTCTCCTGACCCGCACCTACGCCCGCCCCTGAGAATGGCACCGGACGCCGCTCCGGCACGTCGGGAATGCATCCCCCGTAGGATCCGTTGGGTGGGGTGAGAGTCGTTGAACCGACCCCAGTAGGCGTGGACAGTAGGCAGTCTGCAGAGACGAGGAAGAAACCCGTGAGCGACGTCCGTAATGTGATCATCATCGGCTCCGGCCCCGCGGGTTACACCGCCGCCCTTTACACCGCACGTGCGTCGCTGAAGCCTCTGGTCTTCGAGGGCGCCGTCACCGCTGGTGGTGCGCTGATGAACACCACCGACGTGGAGAACTTCCCCGGATTCCAGGACGGGATCATGGGCCCCGAGCTCATGGACAACATGCGCGCCCAGGCGGAGCGCTTCGGGGCCGAACTCATTCCCGACGATGTGATCGCCGTCGACCTCGCCGGGGACATCAAGACCGTCACCGACACGGCCGGCACGGTGCACCGTGCCAAGGCTGTCATCGTCACCACCGGCTCCCAGCACCGCAAGCTCGGTCTGCCCAACGAGGACGCGCTCTCCGGTCGCGGCGTCTCCTGGTGCGCCACCTGTGACGGCTTCTTTTTCAAGGACCAGGACATCGCTGTGGTCGGCGGCGGCGACACGGCCATGGAAGAGGCGACGTTCCTCTCCCGCTTCGCCAAGTCGGTCACGATCGTCCACCGCCGCGACTCGCTGCGCGCCTCCAAGGCCATGCAGGAGCGCGCCTTCGCCGACCCGAAGATCAAGTTCGCCTGGGACAGCGAAGTCGCCGGGGTTCACGGCGAGCAGAAGCTCTCCGGTCTGACCCTGCGCAACACCAAGACCGGCGAGACGTCCGAGCTTGCGGTGACCGGTCTGTTCATCGCCGTCGGCCATGACCCGCGTACCGAGCTCTTCAAGGGGCAGCTCGACCTGGACGACGAGGGTTACCTCAAGGTCGACGCTCCCTCGACACGCACCAACCTGACCGGCGTCTTCGGTGCCGGCGATGTCGTCGACCACACGTACCGGCAGGCCATCACCGCTGCCGGCACCGGCTGCTCCGCCGCCCTCGACGCCGAGCGCTTCCTTGCCGTGCTCGCCGACGAAGAGAAGATCGCTGCGGCAGCCGTCTGATCCACGCCTCTCTCACCCCACACCCCCGCGAAGTTAAGGAGGCCGCCGTGGCCGGCGCCCTGAAGAACGTGACTGACGACTCCTTTGACGAGGACGTCCTGAAGAGCGAGAAGCCCGTACTGGTGGACTTCTGGGCAGCCTGGTGCGGCCCGTGCCGCCAGATTGCTCCCTCCCTGGAGGCAATCGCGGCCGAGCACGGCGACAAGATCGAAATCGTCAAGCTCAACATCGACGAGAACCCGGCGACCGCCGCCAAGTACGGCGTGATGTCGATCCCGACGCTGAACGTGTACCAGGGCGGCGAGGTCGCCAAGACCATCGTCGGCGCCAAGCCGAAGGCCGCAATCCTCCGCGACCTCGAAGGCTTCATCGCCGAGTAGGACCACGGTGCGCTGTTTCACGTGAAACGGGTCCATCCCTTGAGGGGATGGACCCGTTTCACATTCTCCCGAGCTCTCGGATCACAGTGGGCGCAGTGCCGGTTCCTTCTGCACGGCACCCAGCAACCGGTCCAGTGCCAATTCGACGTCTTCCTTCCACGAGAGCGTCGTGCGCAGCTCCAGTCTCAGCCGTGGATACACCGGATGCGGGCGTACGGTCTTGAAGCCCACCGCCAGCAGATGGTCAGCCGGAAGTACACAGGCCGGCTCCTTCCACCGGGCATCACCGAACGCCTCGATCGCCTTGAACCCTCGTCGCAGCAGATCCTTGGCGACGGTCTGCACCATGACCCGCCCCAGACCCTGCCCCTGATACCCGGGCATGATCCACGCAGTCATCAACTGCACGGCATCGGGGGACACGGGACTGGTGGGAAAGGCCGTCGAACGCGGAACATACGCCGGTGGCGCATAGAGAACGAAGCCGACCGGCACATCGTCCACATAGACGACCCGGCCGCACGATCCCCACTCCAGCAGGACAGCCGAGATCCACGCTTCCTTTTCCAGCTCCGGAGTGCCTGCCTTTACCGCAGCTTCCCCACTGACCGGATCAAGCTCCCAGAAGACACACGAGCGGCAACGCTTGGGGAGATCGGGAAGGTTATCCAGTGTGAGCGGTACGAGCCGCCGTCCCATGAAGGCTGTTCCTCGCTTCCTTCGCCCGCCGCATCACGTGCGGCGGTCAGTGCACTCCGTTCGCGGAGCAGGCCGCCGACAAACCCTCCGACGGCTCCCAAGCCCAGCCCCACGGTCACCAGCCGGCTGCGGCTCACTGATCGCATGGCCCTCCCTCCGCCGAGGTGGATCAAGCTGGATGTGCCATATCAGAACGAATCGTATCCACCCCGAGACGAAGCCGACACCGTGAGAAAGCAAAGGGCGGGCTGTGTTCCGGTAAGTACCCGAACACGGCCCGCCTCACGGCGCACTCGGCGGGTGTCAGCCCTCGCCGTCCTCGCCGTCCTCGGCCGACTCCTCGGAGAGACGCGGCTCCAGCACGCGGCCCTCACCCGGCGCCAGACTGCCGAGAATGCGGTCCAGATCTTCCATCGAGGCGAACTCGACGACGATCTTTCCCTTCTTCTGCCCGAGGTCGACCTTCACCCTGGTCTCGAAGCGGTCCGAGAGCCGGGAAGCAAGATCGGAGAGAGCGGGAGACAGCCGACCGCCGGCCCGGGGCCCCTTGGCCTTTGGGGTACTGGTGGTCCGGGAACCCATCAGGGTCACGATCTCCTCGACCGCACGCACCGAGAGGCCCTCGGCCACGATGCGATGGGCCAGCCGATCCTGCTCCTCGGAGTCGTCCACGGACAACAGCGCTCGGGCATGACCGGCCGACAGCACCCCGGCAGCGACCCTGCGCTGCACGGGCGGAGAGAGCCGCAGCAGACGCAGCGTGTTCGACACCTGCGGGCGCGACCGCCCGATCCGGTCGGCCAGCTGGTCATGCGTGCACTTGAAGTCCTTGAGCAGCTGGTCGTACGCGGCTGCCTCCTCCAGTGGGTTCAGCTGAGCCCGGTGGAGGTTCTCCAGGAGTGCATCCAGGAGCAGCTTCTCGTCGTCCGTGGCCCGCACGATGGCCGGGATGCGCTCCAGACCCGCCTCACGGCAGGCCCTCCAGCGCCGCTCGCCCATGATGAGCTCGTAGCGCTCCGGTCCCAGCTTCCGCACGACGACAGGCTGGAGGAGGCCGACCTCCTTGATGGAGGTGACGAGCTCGGCAAGCGCGTCCTCGTCGAACACCTCACGAGGCTGCCGGGGGTTCGGAGTGATGGAGCCGAGGAGAACCTCGGCGAAGTACGCTCCCGCAGCGTCCGTCGCCTCGGAGGAGGCTTCGGGCTGCGAGACGGGCGCACCCGGCCCCGGTACAACGGAAGCAGCCGCGAGCGTGGCCACCTTCGCAGCGGCCACTCCTCGCTCGGCCGTCATCACCGGGATCGCGCCCGGTGAGGCCGCGCCCGGCTCGGAGGCTGGTACCTGACGTTCCTGCGGGGCAGCAGGAATCAGGGCGCCGAGCCCACGCCCCAATCCTCTACGACGCTCACTCACTGGATCCCCTCCGAAATGTTCTGCTGGCTGTTCTGGCTGCCTGAGTGGGCTTGCTGGGCCTCGTAGTGCACCCCGACCCCCCGCAGGGCAATCTCACGAGCTGCTTCGAGATACGACAAGGATCCGCTGGAACCCGGGTCGTAGGTCAGCACGGTCTGCCCGTAACTCGGCGCCTCCGAGATTCGTACCGACCGGGGGATGCTTGTGCGCAGCACCTCCTTGCCGAAGTGGCTGCGCACCTCCTCCGCCACCTGGGAAGCGAGCCGGGTCCTGCCGTCGTACATGGTGAGAAGGATCGTCGACACATGCAGATCGGGGTTCAGATGTCCCCGGACGAGATCGACGTTCCTCAGCAGCTGTCCCAGTCCTTCCAGCGCGTAGTACTCGCACTGGATGGGGATCAGCACCTCGGCGCCCGCGACCATGGCGTTGACCGTCAGCAGACCGAGCGAAGGCGGGCAGTCAATAAGGATGTAGTCCAGCGGCTGCTCATACGCCTGGATCGCTCGCTGCAGTCGACTCTCCCGCGCCACCAGCGACACCAGCTCGATCTCCGCACCGGCGAGATCGATGGTGGCGGGGGCGCAGAAGAGGCCTTCGACGTCCGGTACGGGCTGCACCACGTCGGAGAGCGGCTTGCTCTCCACCAGAACGTCATAGATAGAGGGAACTTCGGCATGGTGGTCGATGCCCAGGGCCGTGGAGGCGTTTCCCTGCGGGTCGAGGTCGACCACCAGAACACGTGCGCCGTGGAGTGCAAGCGAGGCGGCAAGGTTCACCGTCGTGGTCGTCTTACCCACTCCGCCCTTCTGGTTGGCCACCACCATGACGCGTGTCTGGTCAGGGCGGGGCAGCCCCTCGCCGGCGCGGCCGAGGGCCTCGACCGCCAGCTGGGCCGCACGACCGATGGGTGTGTCATCCATCGGCGGCGGTGTTTCACGTGAAACACCGTCCCCCGCCGATTCGGCTCGGGGACCGGGGACCGGATCGGTCATCGGTCCCGCGATGTTGGCGTCGGACCGCAAGGATTCACCCTCCTCGACTTCAGGCTCGCAATGAGCAGAGCCTGCCATGCTTTCGGGGTCGTGAACCAGCGAGGCCCGCTCTTCTGTGGATGAATCCACTTCTGTGGACAACTCCGTAGCCCTAGCGGGCCTGCGATGGCGCGGAGCGGCAGCCGCACGGCCGCGGCCGATGATTCCATGCAGCAGAGAGCGACGTTTCACGTGAAACACGATGCCCCTGCAGCCTAGCTACAGGGGCACGACACTCCGCACAGAGTGCGTATGGCTGCTTGTGCGGAGCATTGCCGATAGACGGCACGAACTGTACGTAATAACTGATTCCGCAACGTAACGACGCGGCTCAGCGCCGCCGTCGCGTGCGGCTCGTCCTTGCGGCCTTGGCCCTCTTTGCGGCGAACCTCACACCACCCGGGCTCTCACCGACCACCACGCGCACCACGGTGGACATCGGCTCGACCACGCCCTCCCCGACGTGCAGCACCTCGGTCTCCACCACTCCGAGCTTGCTCAGAGCGGCCCGTGCGCCGTTGATCTCCTCCTCGGCGGTGTCGCCCTTGAGCGCCAGCATCTCCCCGTAGGGGCGCAGCAGTGGCACACCCCAGCCGGCGAGTCGATCGAGCGGCGCCACGGCACGAGCCGTGACGACATGGACCGGCTGAAGCGTCCCCAGGACTTCCTCGGCCCGGCCGCGAACCACGGTCACATGGTCCAGCCCGAGCAACTCGACGACTTCCTGGAGAAAGTTCGTCCGCCGAAGCAGCGGCTCCAGCAAGGTGATCTTCAAGTCGGGACGCACCAACGCCAGTGGAATCCCCGGGAGACCCGCTCCGGAGCCCACGTCGCAGACCGTGACACCTTCGGGCACCACTTCGGAGAGCACCGCGCAGTTCAGCAGATGCCGTTCCCACAGCCGGGGCACTTCGCGGGGGCCGATCAGACCGCGCTTGACCCCGGCATCGGCAAGGAGCTCCGCGTACCGGACAGCCTCCGGGAAGAACTCGCCGAAAACCGCCCGCGCCTCTTCAGGCGCCTGGGGAAGCTCTACTTCCGCCGTCACGGGAACCGTCCTTCCATACCGCACTACCGCACTGTGGGTGGCTGACTATCAGGCTGACAAAGATCGGCCCCGCCTGCGGACAGACGGGGCCGACAGAACAAGGGTCCGGTCAGGCCGGGAGAATGACGACGAAGCGCTGCGGCTCCTCGCCCTCCGACTCGCTGCGCAGACCTGCGGCCGCAACCGCATCATGCACAACCTTGCGCTCGAACGGCGTCATCGGGTCCAGCTTCACCGGCTCACCGGTCTTCTTGACCTCGTCCGCGGCCTTGGCACCCAGCTCGGCCAGGACCGCACGCTTCTTGGCCCGGAAGCCTGCGATGTCCAGCATCAGACGGCTGCGGTCACCGGTCTCCCGGTGCACAGCCAGTCGCGTCAGCTCCTGGAGCGCCTCCAGCACCTCACCGTCGCGGCCCACGAGCTTCTGCAGTTCACGTGCCGAGTCGCTGATGATCGAGACCGCGGCCCGGTCCGCCTCGACGTCCATGTCGATGTCACCGTCGAGGTCGGCGATGTCGAGCAGGCCCTCGAGGTAATCGGCTGCGATCTCCCCTTCCTGCTCAAGGCGGGTCAAGGTGTCGCTGCCCTCAGCGGCCGTGGAGGTGGTGCCTTCCGTCACGGATGGACTCCTTCTTACTTCTTGGACGGGTGCTTGGGCCGCTGCGGGCCCCTGCGCTGTCCGGACTTGGCTTGGCGTGAGGAGCCGGACACGGGCTTGCCCGCCGGCTTCGGATTGTCGTCCTGCGGTGCGTCCTGCTTCTGCAGCGAGGTCTTGGCCTCCGACTCGGTGGAGTCGGTCTCCTTCGCCGCACCGGGCTGATCGGCACCGGTCTGAGTCGTACCGCTCTGACGCTTCGCCTTGGTCTGGCGCTTGGGCTGCTGGCGCTTCTGTGCGGATCCACCCTCGGCCTCGGCAAGAGCGGTATCGCTCTTCGTCACCGCGCCGTCCTCCTGGGCGGCAAGGCCGAGCTTGGCCAGTCCGGTGATGAACTTCCGCTCGATGTCATTGCGGTCCGGGCCCTTGGCCACGATCCGCTTGACCGTGTTGCGCCTGGTCCGGCCGCGCACCTCCCCGTGAGCGGTGACGCTCTTCAGCAGACGTTCCAGGTACTGGTTCTGCGCCTTGCTGCCCGGGGTCGGGTTCTGGTTGATCACGTACATCTGCTGACCCATGGTCCAGACGTTCGTGGTCAGCCAGTAGACGAGGACACCGACAGGGAAGTTGATGCCCATGACGGCGAAGATCAGCGGGAAGATGTACATCAGCATCTTCTGCTGCTGCATGTACGGCGTCTTGACCGTCAGGTCGACGTTCTTCGTCATCAGCTGGCGCTGGGTGAAGAACTGCGACGCCGACATCATGACGATCATGACCGCGGTGACGACCCGGACATCGGTCAGCGAGGCTCCGAGCGCCCGGACCGTCGCTTCGCTGTCCATGAACTTGGCAGCGAGCGGAGCACCGAAGATGTGCGCCTGACGGGCGCTGTCGAGCAGCGGCTGGTCGATGACACCGATCGTCTTGCCCGAGGCGATGGCCGAGAGCACGTGATACAGAGCGAAGAAGAACGGCGACTGCGCCAGGATGGGAAGGCACGAGGAGAGCGGGTTGGTACCCGTCTCCTTGTACAGCTTCATCATCTCTTCGGACTGACGCTGCTTGTCGCTCTTGTAGCGCTCCTGGATCGCCTTCATCTTCGGCTGGAGCACCTGCATGTTCCGGGTCGACTTGATCTGCTTAACGAAAAGCGGGATCAGGCAGATCCGGATCAGCACCACCAGGGACACGATGGACAGGCCCCAGGCCCAGCCCGTGTCATCGCCGAAGATCGCTCCGTAGAGCGTGTGGAACTGGACGATGACCCACGAAACGGGGTAAGTGATAAAGCTGAACAGACTGGCAATCGTGTCCACTAATCAGGCTCCTTGAGCATTGGGCGAAGTCTCTGCGGCCGGGCTCGGGGGTTCGGAGACCGTCCCCCCGGGAGGCACATCAGCGGCGGAGTCCCCGCCCTTGCTGCCACGTAGTGCATTACGCAGCAGTTCGTGCCAACGCGGACGTTTGCGTGGCGGAACATGGTCCACGCCGCCGGGTGACCACGGATTGCACCGCAGGATGCGCCATGCGGTCAGCGCGGTTCCCTTGATCGCTCCGTGCCGGTCGATCGCCGTATATCCATAGTGGGAACACGACGGGTAGTAACGGCAGACCGGCCCGAGGAGTGGGCTGATCGTCCACTGGTACAGCTTGATCAGAGCCAGCAGCGGGTACTTCATCGCGCGCCCCCTCCCAGCAGCCGCTGAAGGGCGGCGTCCAGGTCTCGGGCCAGCTGTTCATGGTCGGCGTCGCCCGATCCGGGCAGCGCTCGTACGACAACCAGGCTACCGGGGGGCAGCATGGCCAGACGATCGCGGACCAGATGGCGAAGCCTCCGCTTCACGGCTGTGCGTACGACCGCGCCACCCACGGCTTTGCTGACAACGAAACCCGCACGCGGCGGGGGAGCACTCTCCCCAGTCACGTGCGGGTCCGTTGCACCGCTGCGTAGATGGACGACGAGTAGCGGGCGTCCGGCCCGGCATCCTCGACGTACTGCGGTCGCGAAGTCCTCGCGCCGCCTCAGCCGATTCTCGGTAGGCAGCACGTCATGACCTGTATGCGATCAGGCGGACAGGTTGGCGCGACCCTTGCCACGGCGGGACGCGAGGATCGCGCGGCCGGCACGGGTGCGCATACGCAGCCGGAAGCCGTGGGTCTTCGCGCGACGACGGTTGTTCGGCTGGAAGGTGCGCTTGCTCACTCGGGGGCTCCAGAAATGATTGTGTGTTGGCGGGACATCGCCTGGCTGTCACCGTGCGCCCACGAGAGACTCGCGTAAACGCCTTAGTGCACCGCTTCACAATCACAGATCGTGATCTTTGCCCATCGGAGGCAGGCGGCAGCAGCCATCGACAACTCGACCTGGTCACGGTACGCGCGGCTACGTCATCCGGTCAAACCCGCCCCGCGAAGGCCCGCGCTGTACACAGCCTGTGGACAACGACTTGAACCTCGCGGGTCGGCCTGACTACCGTGGTTGGACGCAGTTCTTTTTCTTCCCGCCTGCCGGGCCTCACCCGTCCCGACCCATCCCGTCCCGAGAACCACACATTCGTGGGACCAGCGAGAGAGCGTGCCTTGTGGCTGACGTACCTGCCGATCTTGCCGCAGTGTGGCCACGAGTGCTGGAGCAACTCCTCGGGGAGGGCCAGCAGGGCATCGAGCCGAAGGACAAGCAGTGGATCGAGCGCTGCCAGCCGCTCGCACTGGTCGCCGACACCGCGCTGCTCGCCGTGCCCAACGAATGGGGCAAGCGCGTCCTCGAGGGACGGCTTGCGCCGCTCATCAGCGAGACCCTGAGCCGCGAATGCGGACGCCCGATCCGGATCGCGATCACCGTCGACGACTCGGCGGGCGAGCCGCCGAACCCGCCGGCACCCCCGATGCACCAGTCCCAGCAGCCGCAGCAGCACCGCTACCAGGGACCGCAGCACAACGACGCGTACGACGGATACGGCCACCGGCCCTCGGACGACGGCTTGCCGACGGCCCGCCCCGCCTACCCCGACTACCAGCAGCAGCGCCCCGAGCCCGGGGCCTGGCCGCGCACCCAGGAGGACCTCTCCTGGCAGCAGCCCCGGCTCGGCGGATTCCAGGAGCGCGACGCGTCCGCAGAGCAGTGGCGTGAGCCGCAGCACGACTACCGCCCCCAGCAGCACGACTACCGGTCGCAGCCGCCCGAGCGCCAGGGTTACGAGCAGCAGCGCCCCGAGCGCCACGACATGCCGGACCCCCAGCACCGGCAGGGCGGTCCCGGCACCGGACGCCCCGGCGGCGCCACCGGACCGATGGGTGCACAGCCCGCACCCGCACCCGGTCCCGGCGAACCCCATGCCCGGCTGAATCCGAAGTACCTCTTCGACACCTTTGTCATCGGCGCATCCAACCGATTCGCGCACGCCGCCGCCGTCGCTGTCGCCGAGGCACCCGCGAAGGCGTACAACCCCCTCTTCATCTATGGGGAGTCGGGGCTCGGCAAGACTCACCTGCTGCATGCCATCGGGCACTACGCGCGCAGTCTCTACCCGGGCACCCGAGTGCGCTATGTGAGCTCCGAGGAGTTCACCAACGAGTTCATCAACTCGATCCGCGACGGCAAGGGCGACACCTTCCGCAAGCGGTACCGCGACGTGGACATCCTGCTGGTCGACGACATCCAGTTCCTGGCGAGCAAGGAGTCGACGCAGGAGGAGTTCTTCCACACCTTCAACACGCTCCACAACGCCAACAAGCAGATCGTGCTGTCCTCGGACCGGCCGCCCAAGCAGCTGGTCACCCTGGAGGACCGGCTGAGGAACCGTTTCGAGTGGGGTCTGACCACCGATGTGCAGCCGCCGGAGCTGGAGACGCGCATCGCGATCCTCCGTAAGAAGGCGGTGCAGGAGCAGCTCAACGCCCCGCCGGAGGTCCTGGAGTTCATCGCCTCCCGCATCTCGCGCAACATCCGGGAGCTGGAGGGAGCGCTGATCCGGGTGACGGCCTTCGCCAGCCTCAACCGGCAGCCTGTGGATCTCGGGCTGACCGAGATCGTGCTGAAGGACCTGATCCCGGGTGGCGAGGACTCGGCTCCGGAGATCACGGCGACGGCCATCATGGCGGCGACCGCCGACTACTTCGGTCTGACCGTGGAGGACCTCTGCGGATCCTCACGCAGCCGGGTGCTGGTGACGGCTCGCCAGATCGCGATGTATCTCTGCCGTGAGCTGACCGATCTCTCGCTGCCCAAGATCGGCGCGCAGTTCGGCGGCCGCGACCACACGACGGTGATGCACGCGGACCGCAAGATCCGTGCACTGATGGCGGAGCGACGCTCCATCTACAACCAGGTCACCGAGCTCACCAACCGCATCAAGAACGGCTGACAGAGCGCCGGTACGGCTTCTGGATCGACTTCATGCACGGCGCCGAGGGCGCCCCTGCCGGACTTCCACACAAGTCCGGCAGGGGCGCCCTTCGTCGTCTCCTGCCCACATCCATGGGACCGGGGCATGTCTCGGCGTGGCTCTGGACCGTTCCTGCCGACCACCGGGAGCTCTCCTGCCGGCCTCCGGAACGCCTCCGTGGGGCTGCCGGGACACCTTGGCGGAGCTGCCAGAGGCCTCCCGGAGCCCTTCCCGGCGCCATCCGCACGCCTCCGCCCCGGCCCTGGTGTTCGAATACGCGCCGCCGACCTGCGGTTCTCCACAGATCTGGGGAAAATTTCCCCTCCACAGCCTGGGGATCGCGAAGTTGTCCATATTGCTTCCACAGGGGCGACTGCCGATACTCCATCAGGCCAGGTCAAGGGCCTGGGGATTTGTGGTCAACAGTGATCCACAGCCTGTGGACAAAATATTCGTCCACAGGGGCCCCCCGATGTTGTCCACCGACGGCCCACAGGCGGGGCTGCGTTGTCCCCAGCTTCTCCACACCCCTGTCCACTGTTCGGCAACACAACACCCGCCTTCACCGCGCGGAGTGAAAGGCGTCACACCAAGGAGCCCGGTTGGGCTGTGGGGAACCTGGGTAAAACTGGGGACAGCCCTGGGGAGAAACACCCCTGTCCTGTGCATCGGGTGTGCAGAACTTTTGCGTGTCCACAGAAACGCCGGGTTGTCCACCGATGCCACCCACAGGACCAGTGGATAAAAAACTGGGCCTGACCTGCGAAAACGACGTTATCCACGGTTTCCACAGGCCCTACTACTACTGCCACTTAGAGTTAGCTCGGATTCCGCTTCGAAGTGGGTGCTGTGCACAACTCGGCGCCGGAGCTCTCCGAACCTCTTGTCGCGACTTGACCCCGAGCAGCACCGAGTGTCGGTGCCGTACGTCAGACTGGTCCCCGGACGTCCTCCCCCTGCCATCGGTGGAGCGACCCCGACCAGACCACGAAGGCCAGCAGGGCGAGCGAGCAACAGCAGGAGGCGGTTCCGGTGAAGATCCGGGTGGAGCGCGATGTACTCGCGGAGGCGGTGGCCTGGGTGGCCCGCAGCCTTCCGGCCCGTCCGCCGGCGCCCGTTCTTGCGGGCCTTCTTCTGAAGGCTGAGGACGGCGCCCTCAGCTTCTCCAGCTTCGACTACGAGGTTTCGGCCCGGGTCTCGGTGGACGCCGAGGTCGAGGAGGACGGCACGGTGCTGGTCTCCGGCCGGCTGCTCGCCGACATCTGCCGCGCCCTCCCCAACCGACCGGTGGAGATTTCCACCGACGGTGTACGGGCCACCGTGGTCTGCGGCTCCTCGCGATTCACACTCCACACCCTTCCTGTGGAGGAGTACCCGGCGCTGCCGCAGATGCCGACGGCGACGGGCACGGTCCCCGGCGAGGTCTTCGCCTCGGCCGCCGCCCAGGTCGCCATCGCCGCGGGCCGGGACGACACGCTGCCTGTCCTGACCGGTGTGCGGATCGAGATCGAGGGCGACACCGTCACCCTGGCGTCCACCGACCGCTACCGCTTCGCGGTCCGCGAGTTCCTGTGGAAGCCGGAGAACCCGGACGCCTCGGCCGTCGCCCTGGTGCCCGCCAAGACGCTGCTGGACACCGCCAAGGCTCTGACCAGCGGTGACACGGTGACGCTGGCGCTGTCCGGCTCGGGTGCCGGTGAAGGTCTGATCGGTTTCGAGGGCGCGGGCCGGCGTACGACCACGCGACTGCTCGAAGGCGATCTGCCGAAGTACCGGACGCTGTTCCCCACCGAGTTCAACTCGGTCGCCGTCATCGAGACCGCCCCGTTCGTCGAGGCCGTCAAGCGTGTGGCCCTCGTCGCCGAGCGGAACACCCCGGTGCGGCTCAGCTTCGAGCAGGGTGTGCTGATCCTGGAAGCCGGATCCAGCGACGATGCACAGGCTGTGGAGCGCGTCGACGCCGTGCTGGACGGTGACGACATCTCGATCGCCTTCAACCCGACCTTCCTGCTCGACGGGCTCAGCGCGATCGACTCCCCGGTCGCCCAGCTCTCCTTCACGACGTCCACCAAGCCTGCGCTGCTCAGCGGCCGGCCGGCTGTGGATGCCGAAGCGGATGACGCGTACAAGTACCTGATCATGCCGGTCCGCCTCTCCGGCTGATCCGGCCACCGGTCCTGTAACGGCAGCTTCCGACGGGCACGCTCAGAGCCGAGCATGCCCGTCGGTCTGTCCCCGGCCGGGCGTAGGCTCGGCCTAGGGTACGAATCGGCACAACGCTTAAGGAATCTCTGATGGAGCTCGGTCTCGTCGGCCTCGGCAAGATGGGCGGCAACATGCGCGAGCGCATCCGCCGCGCAGGCCACGCCGTCATCGGTTACGACCGCAACCCGGACGTCTCCGATGTCCACAGCCTCGAAGAGCTTGTGGGCAAGCTGAAGGGCCCGCGGGTCATCTGGGTGATGGTCCCGGCCGGTGCCGCGACCCAGTCCACGATCGACGAGCTGGCCGCGCTGCTCTCACCCGGCGACATCGTCGTGGACGGCGGCAACTCCCGCTGGACGGACGACGAGAAGCACGCGGTCGAGCTGGGCATCAAGGGCATCGGCTTCGTCGATTGCGGTGTCTCGGGCGGCGTCTGGGGCCTGGAGAACGGCTACGCGCTGATGTACGGCGGCGACGCCGAGAACGTGGCGAAGGTCCAGCCGGTCTTCGACGCGCTGAAGCCGGAAGGCGACTTCGGTTCTGTCCACGCGGGCAAGGTCGGCGCCGGCCACTTCGCGAAGATGGTCCACAACGGCATCGAGTACGCCATGATGCAGGCCTACGCCGAGGGCTGGGAGCTGCTGGAGAAGGTCGACTCCGTCACCGATGTGCGCGAGGTCTTCCGCTCCTGGCAGGAGGGCACGGTCATCCGTTCCTGGCTGCTCGACCTGGCGGTCAACGCGCTGGACGACGACGAGCACCTCGACAAGCTCCGTGGCTTCGCCGCCGACTCCGGTGAGGGCCGGTGGACGGTGGAGGCCGCGATCGACAACGCGGTGCCGCTGCCCGCGATCACCGCGTCGCTCTTCGCGCGATTCGCCTCGCGCCAGGACGACTCCCCGCAGATGAAGATGATCGCCGCGCTGCGCAACCAGTTCGGTGGTCACGCGGTCGAGAACAAGAAGTAACCGCACCGAGGGCGGGCCGGACCAACATCACCGGCCCGCGCTGCGGAGCACGGAGCAGGAAGCCGGGAAGGTCGGCATACATCCATGCATGTCACGCATCTCTCGCTGGCCGACTTCCGCTCGTACGCCCGGGTCGAGGTGCCTCTCGACCCGGGCGTCACCGCCTTCGTGGGGGCGAACGGTCAGGGCAAGACGAATCTGGTCGAGGCCGTCGGCTACCTCGCGACGCTCGGTAGCCATCGTGTCTCCTCCGATGCGCCACTGGTGCGGATGGGTGCGGACCGGGCCGTCATCCGGGCCGCCGTCACCCAGGGCGAGCGCGCGCAGCTGATCGAGCTGGAGCTCAACCCGGGCAAGGCCAATCGCGCCCGGATCAATCGATCGTCGCAGGTCAGGCCCCGTGACGTGCTGGGGATCGTACGGACCGTGCTGTTCGCGCCGGAGGATCTGGCGCTCGTCAAGGGCGATCCCGGGGAGCGTCGGCGCTTCCTCGACGAGCTGATCACGGCGCGTTTGCCGCGGATGGCCGGTGTCCGCTCGGACTATGAGCGGGTGCTGAAGCAGCGCAACACCCTGCTGAAGTCCGCGGCGATGGCGCGCAGGCACGGCGGCCGGTCGATGGATCTGTCCACCCTCGACGTGTGGGACCAGCATCTGGGCCGGGTGGGCGCGGAGCTGCTGGCGCAGCGGCTGGATCTGATCGCGACCCTGCAGCCGCTGACGGACAAGGCGTACGCGGATGTCGCGCCCGGTGGTGGCCCGGTGACGCTGGAGTACCGCAGTTCCGTCGGTGCGGGCGTGGAGCCCGCTCGTACCCGTGACGAGCTGTACGACCAGCTGCTCGCTGCACTCGCGGAGGTCCGCAAGCAGGAGATCGAGCGGGGTGTGACGCTGGTCGGTCCGCACCGTGACGATCTGCTGCTGGGACTGCGCGGGATGCCCGCCAAGGGGTACGCGAGCCATGGCGAGTCCTGGTCGTACGCGCTGGCGCTGCGGCTTGCCTCGTACGATCTGCTGCGCACCGAGGGCAATGAGCCGGTGCTCGTCCTGGACGATGTCTTTGCCGAGCTGGACGCGCGGCGCCGGGAGAGGCTGGCGGAGCTGGTGGCTCCGGGTGAGCAGGTGCTGGTGACGGCGGCGGTGGACGATGACGTTCCGGGTGTGCTGGCGGGAACACGGTATGCGGTGTCGGCGGGCGAGGTGACGCGGATATGAGCGGCTCCGTCGATCCGGCGAAGGGCGCTGCCGACGGCCCTCAGGAGCCGTTGGGCGGGGCGAAGCAGCCGGAGGCGTCCGGTGTCGATCTGGCGCGGGTCGCCTTGCGTGCCGCGAAGGAGCAGGCTCGGGCGCGCGGGGCCGCGGCGCAGCAGAAGAAACAGGCCAGACGGGGCGGTGGCCTGCGTTCGGGCGCGCGGGCGGACGGGCGCGATCCGTTGCCGCTGGGCGCCGCGATCAATCGTCTGATCACCGAGCGCGGCTGGGAGACCCCCGCGGCGGTGGGCGGTGTGATGGGCCGCTGGCCGCAGATCGTCGGTGAGGATCTGGCCAATCACTGTGTGCCGCTGCGGTACGACGAGGCCCCCGAGGAGCGGGTGCTCACGGTGCAGTGCGATTCGACGGCCTGGGCGACGCAGCTGCGGCTGCTGGCGCCGCAGCTGGTCGCCCGGCTGAACGCGGAGCTGGGGCACGGCACCGTGAAGTTGATCAAGGTTCTGGGGCCGGGCGGTCCCCAGCGCAGATTCGGTCCGCTGCGTGCGCCGGGAAGCGTCGGCCCGGGCGACACCTACGGCTGACCTGGGCTTTTCTCTCCCTGCGCGGTTCTTTGCCCGATGTCGGCGGCTGCCGTTCCGCAGTCCGGAGAAGGTTCGGCTGCGGTGGTGTGCTGCCTTCTCTGCAGTGTTGTCCGTTGCTTCCGTGATGTACGGGTCTGTGCAGGTTGAAACCCCGCGGTGTGGCCGAGGCGTCCCTCACCGTAGCGAGAGGTTGACAGGCCGAAGCGCTCAATGCCCGCGTGAGCCTCTTGGGGCCCCATCCTGAATATGGGGAGTCGTCAGGCGCTCATTCAGGGCGGCACATGCGGACTCAGGTACCGGCAAACCCCCATTCGTGTCGGCGCTACCGGTAGACTGGTGAACAATCCCGCATCCTTGCGGGAGTCGTCGATACAAGCCGAACGACGCAGCCGCTCCCGCCTGTCCGGAGAACGGCCTGTGCTGTGCCAGAAAGGGCGCTTCGTGGCCGATTCCGGCAACCCCAACGAGAACATTCCGTCCACACCCGGTGAGAGCGGCGAGGTGGCTGCCTCGTACGACGCCAGCGCGATCACCGTCCTCGAGGGCCTGGACGCGGTCCGCAAGCGACCTGGCATGTACATCGGCTCGACCGGTGAGCGTGGACTTCACCACCTTGTGCAAGAGGTCGTCGACAACTCGGTCGACGAAGCCCTGGCCGGGCACGCGGACGCCATCGACGTCACGATCCTTGCCGACGGCGGGGTCCGGGTGATCGACAACGGTCGCGGTATCCCCGTCGACATCGTGCCGTCGGAGAAGAAGCCCGCGGTCGAGGTCGTGCTGACGGTGCTGCACGCCGGCGGCAAGTTCGGCGGCGGCGGATATGCCGTCTCCGGCGGTCTGCACGGTGTCGGTGTCTCCGTCGTGAACGCCCTGTCGGCGCGCGTCTCCGTCGAGGTCAGGCGGGACGGCTACCGCTGGACCCAGGACTACAAGCTCGGTGTGCCCACGGCGCCGCTGGCCCGTAACGAGGCCACCGGGGAGACCGGTACGACCGTCACCTTCTGGGCCGACGGCGACATCTTCGAGACCACCGAGTACTCCTTCGAGACCTTGTCGCGCCGCTTCCAGGAGATGGCGTTCCTCAACAAGGGCCTGACGATCAGGCTCACGGACGAGCGTGAGTCGGCGAAGGCGACGGCGGGCGCGGATGTCGCGGAGGTCGCCGAGGTCGCCGAGGAGGAAGCGGCCCGCACGGTCACGTACCACTACGAGGGCGGCATCGTCGACTTCGTGAAGTACCTCAACTCCCGCAAGGGCGACGTCATTCACCAGTCGGTGATCGACATCGAGGCCGAGGACAAGGAGCGACTCCTCTCGGCCGAGATCGCGATGCAGTGGAACACGCAGTACAGCGAGGGCGTCTACTCCTTCGCCAACACGATCCACACGCATGAGGGCGGTACGCACGAGGAGGGCTTCCGTGCGGCGCTGACCACGCTGGTCAACAAGTACGCGCGGGACAAGAAGCTGCTGCGCGAGAAGGACGACAACCTCACGGGTGACGACATCCGTGAGGGTCTGACGGCGATCATCTCGGTGAAGCTGGGTGAGCCGCAGTTCGAGGGCCAGACGAAGACCAAGCTGGGCAACACGGAGGCGAAGACCTTCGTCCAGAAGGTGGTCCACGAGCACCTCACGGACTGGTTCGACCGGAACCCGAACGAGGCCGCGGACATCATCCGCAAGGGCATCGCGGCGGCCACGGCCCGCGTCGCCGCCCGGAAGGCGCGCGACCTGACCCGTCGCAAGGGGCTCCTGGAGAGCGCCTCGCTGCCGGGCAAGCTGAGCGACTGCCAGTCGAACGACCCGACGAAGTGCGAGATCTTCATCGTCGAGGGTGACTCCGCCGGTGGTTCGGCGAAGTCCGGCCGTAACCCGATGTACCAGGCCATCCTGCCGATCCGAGGCAAGATCCTGAACGTCGAGAAGGCCCGGGTCGACAAGATCCTGCAGAACACCGAGGTCCAGGCACTGATCTCGGCCTTCGGTACCGGAGTCCACGAGGACTTCGACATCGAGAAGCTCCGCTATCACAAGATCATTCTGATGGCGGACGCCGACGTCGACGGTCAGCACATCAACACGCTGCTGCTGACGTTCCTCTTCCGCTTCCTGCGGCCGTTGGTCGAGGCCGGCCATGTCTACCTCTCCCGCCCGCCGCTCTACAAGATCAAGTGGGGCCGTGACGACTTCGAGTACGCGTACTCGGACCGCGAGCGCGACGCCCTGGTCGAACTCGGCAAGCAGAACGGCAAGCGGATCAGGGAAGACTCGATCCAGCGCTTCAAGGGTCTCGGCGAGATGAACGCCGAGGAGCTGCGCATCACGACGATGGACGTCGACCACCGCGTGCTCGGCCAGGTCACGCTGGACGACGCGGCGCAGGCCGACGACCTCTTCTCGGTGCTGATGGGTGAGGACGTCGAGGCACGGCGCTCGTTCATCCAGCGCAACGCCAAGGACGTCCGCTTCCTCGACATCTGAGTCGGCCGTACCAAGCAAGCCGCAGCTCGAAAGGACTTTGACCAGCAATGGCCGACGAGAACACCCCTGTGACCCCTGAAGAGGAACCCGCAGCCGCGGGTGTGGGCATGCGTGTCGAGCCCGTGGGGCTCGAGACGGAGATGCAGCGCTCCTACCTCGACTACGCGATGTCCGTCATCGTGTCGCGTGCGCTGCCGGACGTACGGGACGGCCTCAAGCCCGTCCACCGCCGTGTGCTGTACGCCATGTACGACGGCGGGTACCGGCCCGAGAAGGGCTTCTACAAGTGCGCCCGTGTCGTCGGTGACGTCATGGGTACATACCACCCGCACGGCGACTCCTCGATCTACGACGCGCTCGTGCGACTGGCGCAGCACTGGTCGATGCGCATGCCGCTGGTCGACTCCAACGGCAACTTCGGCTCTCCGGGCAACGACCCGGCCGCAGCCATGCGGTACACCGAGTGCAAGATGATGCCGCTGTCCATGGAGATGGTCCGGGACATCGACGAGGAGACCGTCGACTTCCAGGACAACTACGACGGCCGCAACCAGGAGCCGACGGTTCTGCCGGCGCGCTTCCCGAACCTGCTGGTCAACGGCTCGGCGGGCATCGCGGTCGGCATGGCGACCAACATCCCGCCGCACAACCTGCGCGAGGTCGCGGCCGGTGCCCAGTGGTACCTGGAGCACCCGGAGGCCTCGCACGAGGAGCTGCTGGACGCTCTGATCGAGCGGATCAAGGGCCCGGACTTCCCGACCGGAGCGCTCGTCGTCGGCCGCAAGGGCATCGAGGAGGCGTACCGCACGGGCCGTGGCTCCATCACGATGCGCGCGGTCGTCGCGGTCGAGGAGATCCAGAACCGGCAGTGCCTGGTCGTCACGGAGCTTCCGTACCAGACCAACCCCGACAACCTCGCGCAGAAGATCGCCGACCTGGTCAAGGACGGAAAGGTCGGCGGTATCGCGGACGTCCGCGACGAGACGTCCTCGCGCACCGGCCAGCGCCTCGTGGTCGTGCTGAAGCGGGACGCGGTCGCCAAGGTCGTACTGAACAACCTGTACAAGCACACCGATCTCCAGACGAACTTCGGCGCGAACATGCTGGCGCTCGTCGACGGGGTGCCGCGCACACTGTCGATCGACGCGTTCATCCGCCACTGGGTGACGCACCAGATCGAGGTCATCGTCCGGCGTACGAAGTTCCGCCTGCGCAAGGCGGAGGAGCGGGCGCACATCCTGCGCGGTCTGCTCAAGGCACTCGACGCGATCGACGAGGTCATCGCCCTCATCCGGCGCAGCCAGACGGTCGAGATCGCGCGTGAGGGCCTGATGGGCCTGCTGGAGATCGACGAGATCCAGGCGAACGCGATTCTGGAGATGCAGCTGCGCCGACTGGCCGCGCTGGAGCACCAGAAGATCACGGCCGAGCACGACGAGCTCCAGGCGAAGATCAACGAGTACAACGAGATCCTGGCGTCGCCGGTACGGCAGCGGCAGATCGTCAGCGAGGAGCTGGCGGCGATCGTCGAGAAGTTCGGCGACGACCGGCGCTCCAAGCTGGTGCCCTTCGACGGTGACATGTCCATCGAGGACCTGATCGCCGAGGAGGACATTGTCGTCACCATCTCGCGCGGCGGCTATGTGAAGCGTACGAAGACGGACGACTACCGCTCGCAGAAGCGCGGCGGCAAGGGCGTCCGCGGCACGAAGCTCAAGGAAGACGACATCGTCGACCACTTCTTCGTGTCGACGACCCACCACTGGCTGCTGTTCTTCACCAACAAGGGCCGCGTCTACCGGGCCAAGGCGTATGAGCTTCCGGACGCCGGCCGGGACGCACGCGGCCAGCACGTCGCCAACCTGCTGGCCTTCCAGCCGGACGAGCAGATCGCCGAGATCCTGGCGATCCGGGACTACGAGGCCGCGCCCTATCTGATCCTCGCCACCAAGGGCGGCCTGGTGAAGAAGACCGCGCTGAAGGACTACGACTCCCCGCGTTCCGGCGGTGTCATCGCGATCAACCTCCGTGAGACGGAGGACGGCAGCGACGACGAGCTGATCGGTGCGGAGCTGGTCTCGGCCGAGGATGATCTGCTGCTCATCAGCAAGAAGGCCCAGTCCATCAGGTTCACTGCGACGGACGATGCGCTGCGCCCGATGGGCCGCGCCACCTCGGGCGTCAAGGGCATGAGTTTCCGCGAAGGCGACGAACTGCTCTCGATGAATGTCGTCAGGCCCGGTACGTTCGTGTTCACTGCCACCGATGGTGGGTACGCGAAGCGGACCCCCGTCGACGAGTACCGCGTTCAGGGTCGTGGCGGCCTGGGTATCAAGGCCGCCAAGATCGTGGAGGACCGGGGCTCGCTGGTCGGCGCGCTGGTGGTCGAGGAGACGGACGAAATCCTCGCCATCACGCTCGGCGGCGGTGTGATTCGTACGCGAGTCAATGAAGTCAGGGAGACGGGCCGTGACACCATGGGCGTCCAACTGATCAATCTGGGCAAGCGTGACGCGGTCGTCGGCATCGCACGTAACGCCGAGGCCGGCCGCGAGGCCGAAGAGGTCGACGGAGATGCGGATGCCGAGGCGACTGCCGAGGCGACTGCGGAGAACACTGTCGAGGGCACTGCCGAAGGCACGTCGCCTTCGGCCGGGGAGCACGAGGAGTAGAGCGTGAGTGGAGCCACGGGCGCCGGTTCGGCCGCTTCCGGAGCTGGAGCGAACGGTGCCCGTGGCCCTGCCACGGACTCCCAAGGGGGCACTGTGACGGACACCCGGGGGCCTCAGCCCCAGTACGAGGGATACGCGACCGGGCCGCTGCCCGGTGAACGTGAGCCCGCGCCGGGGCAGGCAGGCGGGCCTTACCACCCGCCGCAGGCATACCCCTCGCCCGCGGGCGGGACGCAGGGTGGCCCGCCCCAGGGCGCGCAGCAGGGCGGCGTGCAGGGCGTCGGTGCCGCTCAGGCGGCCCGTCGCCCGCGGACGGGGGCGCGGACCACTCCGCGTACCCGCAAGGCGCGACTGCGGGTGGCGAAGGCCGATCCGTGGTCGGTGATGAAGGTCAGCTTCCTGCTCTCCATCGCGCTCGGCATCTGCACGGTCGTGGCGGCCGCGGTCCTGTGGATGGTGATGGACGCCATGGGCGTCTTCTCCACCGTGGGCGGCAGCATCAGCGAGGCGACCAGCTCCAACGACAGCAACGGCTTCGATGTGCAGTCGTTCCTGTCGCTTCCGCGCGTCCTCATCTTCACGTCGGTCATCGCGGTGATCGACGTCGTGCTGGCGACCGCGCTGGCGACGCTGGGCGCCTTCATCTACAACTTGTCGGCCGGTTTCGTGGGCGGTGTCGAGCTCACGCTGGCCGAGGACGAGTAGGGCTGCGGGTATCGATTTTGGGACTGGCCCCGACGTGCGCTAATCTTCAGAAGTCAGCGCACAGCGCGGCGGGGCTATAGCTCAGTTGGTTAGAGCGCATCCCTGATAAGGATGAGGCCACAGGTTCAAATCCTGTTAGCCCCACCAGTACGAAGACCCCCGGTCCACTTGGGCCGGGGGTCTTCGTCATCTATTGCTGACATCATCGGCTGCGGTCAGCCGATGAGCGGATCTTCCAGGAGCTCGGCCGGCATCGCCACGGCTTCGCGCTCCCCGTCGCCGACCACGTGGGTGTAGACGTCCATGGGCATGCTGATCTGGCCGTGCCGGAGGATCGCCTGAGCCGCCTTGGGGTGCGCCTTCAGGAAGGCCAGCAGGGTGCCGCAGGTGTGCCGGGCAAGCCGGACTTTGACCGTGATGCGCCGCACACCGGCCCGCTTCACGAGGCGGTTGAAGGTCCTGGAGAAGCCCACCGGGCCGATCACGCCGCCGTGCTCCGAGGAGAAGATCAGGTCATGGTCCGTCTCCTGGGACCAGCGCTCACCGGCGATCTTTCGTCCAGTTCCTGGAGCTCCCGCCGCTCTTCAGGGCGCGGGTGCAGAACTCTGGCAGAGGGGGCACCGCTTGTGAGATGCGTGACTTAACAATCCAAGGTCGTCATACGCTCCTGACAACAGGATCTAACGCACCTCAACTTCACCGTCCAGTCCGGCAAGCACACCGTCCGCGTCGACTACGTGAACTGGTCAGGCGCCGCGAAGGTCGCGTACACGTATACGCCCCGGACTTCGGCCACGTACGACAAGACGAAGCCACTCGCCCCCACCGGCGTGAAGACCGCCTACAACACCACGACCCGCAAGACGACCGTCTCCTGGTCCGCCAACAAGGAGATGGACCTGGCGAGTTACTCCCTCTACCGGCGGCCCGTCGGCTCCAGCACCTGGACGAAGGTCACCACGACCACCGCCCGCAGCCACACCGACCCCCTCGTGAACCCCGACGACCGCACGCCCTACTACTACGAGGTCCGCGCCAAGGACAAGGCGGGCAACACCTCGTCGGGCAGCGCGGACACCATCGTCCGTCCCCTGCCCGTCGTCGCTTCCCTGACCGGTACCTACGACAAGGCGACCGGCAAGGTCGCCCTGAAGTGGCCCCTCAACACCGAGCCGCACTTCGACCACTACACGGTCCTGAGCAACGACAAGGTGGACGGCTACTGGGTCTGGGTCCCGCTCGGCACCACCAAGGGCAACACCTGGACCACCGTCCCGTCACCGCCGACGGCGAGGCCCGCCACTACCGTGTCCTCGTCACCAACGACGGCGGCACCACCACCTACAACCCGGACCGGCTCGTCCCCTACGCCACCGATGAGCTCTGGCTCAACATCCCCGACGGCATCGCCCCCTACTACGCCCCCGACCTGACCCTGAGCTCCTGCGCGAGCAGCATCCGGGCGACCGCCACCGACAACACGCCGGCCCCGATCCGCGACTTCACCGGCTTCGAGATCGAGCGCCGCGAGGCGGGGACGGACACCTGGTCGGTTGTCCTGCACCAGGGTTACGACCCACGCTTCGCCGCCACGGCCACCGTCTGCGACCCGATGCCCGCCGACGGGCGCACCTATGAGTACCGGGCCCGTACCTATGACGCGGCCGGGAACTACTCGCCGTACAGCGAGATCCGTGCCGTGACCGTGCCGGTCGGCTGACGGTCACGGGGAACACGCGACAGGCCGGTTACATCTTCGTGGGCCACGCATGTCAAGAGGACCGCTGATGTCCGACATCATCGGCTGACGCCAACAGCGGTGGACGGAGCCGGATCAGGGCGGATCTCAGCGGCCGTAGCACCAGCGCAACTCAGGGACTCCTCTGGGTGACAGCGGCCCTCTGACCGACCTGATAAGGATGAGGCCACAGGTTCAAATCCTGTTGGCCCCACCAGTACAAAGACCCCCAACCGATCATCGTTGGGGGTCTTTGGCATCTACGGCCGGCATCAGCTGATGGGTGGGTCTGCCAGCAGCTCGGCGAGCATCGCGACGGCTTCCCGCTCGTCGGAGCCGACCACGTGCGTATAGACGTCCATGGTCATGCCGATCCGGTCACGAGACGCTCGCAGCTCCGGGTGAAGCCCGCAGGGTCGATCATGCCGCCCCGCTCCGAGCTTGTGCGTGGTTGTACGGGGATGCGCGCGGCAGGGGCGTGCAGGGTTCCGCGGCGGGGGCTGCACGGTCTTGGGTATCGGAGCGCGGGGCTCGGGAACGGCCCTGTCGGCGCAGGGGATCGCGCGTTCGGGGACCGTGGAGCAAGGCTTCGCGGACTGCGAGTCCGTCCGCCACTGCCATGGTGGGCACGAAGCCGGCCCCCGGCTGCCCGGCGCACGAAAAGGCCCCGTCCGGTGTGAACCGGACGGGGGCCCTGTGCGTCAGTGGCGCCGCTCTCACGGTGGCAGGAGGGATGCGTCCCCCGCCGGGGCCCCGTGGGCGGTGCGGGCGGCACCGGTGGTGCCTGTGGCGCCCATGGCGTCCCTCAGGTCCGTCGGCAGTTGCCTGGTGGCCGGTGAGGAGCCGTGTGCCTCGGCGCGGATGCGCTGCTTCATCGTGGGTGGCAGCGACCTGTCACGCGGAAGGGTCCATCGCACTGACGGGGTGGTCGCGGTTGCCGCCGTCGCACCCGTGTGCTTCTGAGTCGTGGCCTTCGGCTGCGCGGCCGCGGCGGCGGGGGTGCTGATGAGCCCCATCGACGCGAGAAGCGCGAAGAAGGCGGTGATGAAGGCGGTCCAGATGCTCTTGGCCTTGAAGGTGCTCATGGCCCCTCGCTTTCGGGTGGTCCGGTTTGATTACCTTTCTGATGATGTGGATGTGGCTCGCGATTTCGGGGACCGACGCCGCGGATCCGCCGATCTTCAGATGAACACCACTCGTATGGTGCAACCGGGCTGGACGGACCGATGCGGGGTGGGGTGGGATGGCCGCTTTTGTCCGGGAACCAGCCAGGTCGCAGGCAGGTCACTGATCGGTATCGGTCGGTGTGTATAGTCGGGCGGCAGAAGTCCCCTACGTCAAGGAAAGACGAGGTCGCGCGGTGAAGAAGCTTCTCCTGGTCGCACTGGCCGCCATCGGCGGGCTCCTCGTGTACCGCCAGATCCAGGCGGATCGCGCCGAGCAGGATCTGTGGACGGAGGCGACTGACTCCGTGCCCGCAGGTTCGGGTGTCTGAGACAGAACAGCCTTGTGTAAGCCCCGGTCGCTGAGCGACCGGGGCTTCGTGCTGTTGCGGGACCGTGACATCTGTGCTCTTGAATTCGCCTACGCAAATCAATAGGTTGCGAGAGCAAAGAGGTCGGTAGGCCGGTCGAGGGGGCACGAGTGAGAGCACGGAACCATCGCCGTACTTCAGCAGAGGGGACTTGGATCGGCGGGGCGCTGCTCGCCCTGGTCGCGGGTGCGATGCCCGCCACGGCGGCCGGCACGGCTGCGGACGGCACATCTGCAGCCCCGGCCACGACCTCCCGGGACGGCAGCAGCAGCCTGGTCATGGTGCTGGACTCCTCCGGCTCCATGGCGGACGACGACGGAACGGGCCGGACCCGGATGGAGTCCGCCCGTACCGCTGTGGGCACCGTCGTGGACGGTCTTCCCGGCGGCTACCCGACCGGTCTGCGGGTGTACGGCGCCGACCGGCCCCGGGGCTGCACGGACACCCGTCTCGTCCGCCCGGTGAAGGCGCTCGACCGGGCTGCGGTGAAGCAGGCCGTGGCAGACCTGCGGCCCAGGGGCGACACTCCTGTCGGGCTCTCCCTGCAAAAGGCCGCGAACGACCTTCCTGAGCCCGCGGACGGTGCCATCGGGACGCGCACGATCCTGCTGATCTCCGACGGCGAGGACAACTGCGGTACGCCGCAGCCCTGCGAGGTGGCCGAGCGGCTCGGCAAGGAGGGGATCGGGCTGCGCATCGACACCGTCGGCTTCCAGGTGAAGGGCCGAGCCCGCGAGCAGCTCGAATGCATCGCGGAGGCGGGCAACGGCCGCTACTACGACGCACCGGACGCCAAGTCGCTGGCCAGGCAGTTGCAACGGGCGGCGCAACTCTCGGCGGACGGCTACCGGTTCCATGGCAAGCGGGTCGAGGGCGCCGCGACCGGCGGCCGGGCGCCCGCGCTGGTACCCGGGCAGTATCTGGACACCATCGGTCCGGGCGAGAGGCGGTACTACGCGGTCGGTCTGGACGCCGCGTCCACGGCGGACTTCTCGGCGACGGCGGTACCGCAGCCGGGGGCCGCCGTCGACACCTTCGACGCGCTGCGTACCAGCATTGTGTACGGCACCGACAGTTCCTGCGCGACGGACACCGCGCGCTTCTACCAGAAGGAGGGCGCGACCCCGCTGACCTCGGCCGTCGCCCGTATCCCTTCCGCCGAGGGGACCCGCAGCTGCGACCGGGCGGGCCACTACTGGCTGGTGGTGGAACGGGCGAGCAAGAAGGGTTCCGATGCCGCGCGTTGGCCGCTGGAGCTCGTGTACGGGGTGGAGGCACCGCTGAAGAAGGGTGTCACGCCCGCCGCGTCCGAGCCGGAGTACGGGGCGGGCGGCAAGAGCGCGGTGCTGCCCTCCGGCAACCCCCGTGATGTGCAGGGAGGCACCGGATTCAACGACGCCGAGAAGCTCGGCCCGGGCGTGTGGCGCGACCGGATCCTGCCGGCACAGACGCTCTGGTACAAGGTTCCGGCGGGCTGGGGCCAGCAGGTGCGCTACGACGTGGAGTTCGCCAACGAACCCACGGTCGCGGGGGTCGCCTCGACGTACTCGTACGGTGCGACACAGCTGTTCACACCGGCCCGCTTCCCGGTCGGCGGCGGTGGCGAGTTCACCTCGTCGGCCCTGTACAGCGGCAGTCCGGCCGCGATCAGGATGGGTTCGGTGCCGGTCGCCTGGACCAACCGCTACGAGTACCGGGGGACGGTCCAGCCGGTGCATGCCGGGGGCGAGTTCTACATCTCGGTGACGCTGGGCGCGCAGGCTGCCGGGATTGCCGAGAACGCGCAGATCGGTGTGGTGCTGCGGGTGTCGGTGCTCGGGGACGAGCGGGCCGGCCCCGAGCACCATGCCGCCGTCCTCGCCGGGAAGCCGGACAGGGGAGAGGGCAAGAGGGCGGACAAGGAGGGCAATTCGGCTGCGGCCGGAGACAGCGGAGGTACGGGCGGGGCAGGATGGACCGGCGTTGCGGCCGCTGCCGGGGCGGGCGCCGTGGTGGTGATCGCCGGGCTCGTGTTCGTACGCAGCCGCCGCAGGTCGGCCACACAGACGACGAGGGGAAGCGCGTGATGAGGCAGCGCAACAGGGGCCGGGCGACGCTCGCCGCGGTCGCGGCGATGTGCGCGGTGGCGGCGCTGCCGGGGCAGGTGTACGCGGCCGGTGAGCCTGCTGCGTACACCTTCGCCCCCGGGGCGAAGGCGGTCCCGGGCGCGGAGGTCAGCACCGAAGCGTCGGACCTGAAGCCCGGATCGGTCTACGGGAGCTCGATCAAACCGGGCGAGAAGCTCTACTACCGCCTCGCCCTCGACGACGCCACGAACGCGTACGTCTCGGCGGTGGCCGTACCTAAGGCCGGTGGCAAGGTCGCGTACGGGGACGGCATCACGGTCAGCATCAGGGACAGCACGGACCTGCAGTGCAGTTCCGAGGACGCCCGCTTCGAGGCGGCCGAGTTCCCGCGTCCGATCGCTGCGTACGCCTACCGGATCACGGACAAGGACAGCAGCACCTGTCGGGACGCCGGTACGTACAACGTCCTGATCGAGCGGGAGAGCAAGGCCACCTCGACGCCGGACGCCTGGGACCTGGAGCTCCGTTACGAGTCGGAGCCGAAGGTGAAGAAGGGCGGGACGGCACCGACCGAGGCCCCGGAGGACTGGCCCTCGGCGTCGCCGACACCGCCCACGCGGGCCAAGAAGGAGGAGGAGCGGCCCGGCGGCACGAGCTACTACGACGCCACCAGCCTGGATACCGGCACGTGGAAGGACGGCATCGAGCCGGGGCAGACCCTCTTCTACCAGGTGCCGGTGGACTGGGGACAGCAGATCTTCGCCAGCGTCGACCTCGGCAACAGTGTCGGCGGTTCGGACGAGTACGTCAGCAACGCGCTCGCAGTGTCCCTGGACAATCCGGCGCACGGCCATGTCGACGAGGCCTCGCCGTTGTCGTACTCCGGCAACCCCGCCTCGGTGTCGCTCGATCCGCTGCCCCCGGTGGCGTACGAGAACCGCTTCACGTCCCGTGCCGGCGAGAGTGCCATGCGGTTCGCGGGCTGGTACTACCTGTCGGTGTCGCTCAGCCCGGAGGTCGAGAAGGCCTACGGGAAGAAGGCGATCCCGATGACTCTCAGGGTGCAGGTCGAGAACGCGGCGGAACCATCGCCGTACGAGGGTTCCGCCGGAGTCTTCGGTGTGACGCAGGACGACAAGGACATGGCCAGGAGCGGGCAGAGCGCACCTCAGGCCGACAAGAGCAACACGATGAAGATGGTGGGCGCGGCCGGGATCGGCGCAGGCGCCGCGCTGGTGGTCGGGCTCGGGGCGTGGACGCTGCTCGCGCGTCGCCGCACGGTGGCCGTCGCAGGCGGTCCTGCCGGTGGTACGGCCGGGCAGCAGCCGTACGGAGGGCCGCCGCAGGCCTGGTGACAGCGGCCGCGGCCACCGGGCCTCAGGCCTGGGTCAGTGCCCAGATTCCGACGGCGAAACAGATCAGCGCCACCAGCAGGACCGGGATCGCCACCTTCGGGGGCGGTCCCGGACGCTTCTGCGATGCCGGTGCGGGAGCGGCGGCCATGGGGTGGGTCGGGGGCGATGCCGGAGCGAAGTGCGGGGGAAATCCCGCCCCGGGGTGCGGAACCTGCTGCTGCTCGGCGGTGTATGCACGAGTAGGAACCGGTTCGCGCCGCACCGCGAATGTCGGGGTCTGGGAGAGGTCCGATGGGGCGGCAGGGAAGGGGGAACCCGTATGCGCCGGGAGCGGAGTGGGGGCAGGGGCAGGCTGGGCCGGCTGGGGCAGCGGCGTGGGCGGCTGCTGCGGAGGCGGGGCGAGATGGAAGCTGCCCGTCTCCGACATCGGGGAGGGCGGTGGGGTGTGCGGCTGCTGTACGGCCTGCTGTGCGGCCTGGCCCGCGTGTGCGGTGTGGTCGGCCGGGGAGGGCGGCCTGGGGGTGGCGATCGGGCCTTCGGGGCCGAAACCGGCGGGCAGCGGGCCGAGTTGGTCGAAGACCTCCACCGGTTCGTCGTCGGCACCTGGCTCCGGCAGCATCTCGACCGCGGCCGTCAGCGCCTTGCGCGCGCCGGTGGCCGTGCGGAACCGGGCCTGCGGATCCGGCTGCAGAAGACCTGCGAGGACCTGCCACAGCGGTTCCGGGATGCCTGGCGGGGCGCTGGGGGTGCCGTGCGAGGCGAAGTATTCGACGAGGGCCCGGGCGTCCGGCTTCTTCCCCTGCAGCAGATAGAGCGCGACAAGCCCCACGGCGAAGAGGTCCGCGGGGAAGTCGGGCTCTGCGCCCATCATCTGCTCGGGCGCGAAGTAACCCGGCGTTCCCACCACATAGTTGGTCTCGGTCAGGCGGGGCTCGCCCTTGCGCATGGAGATGCCGAAGTCGGAGAGCCGCAGGTGCGGCCGGCCGGTGCCGGTGGCCTCCATCAGGATGTTGGCGGGCTTGATGTCGCGGTGCACGACGCCTTCCGCATGCACCGTCGACAGTCCGGACAGCAGCTGGTCGAGCAGCGTGCAGACGAAGCGCGGGGGCAGTGGGCCGTAGTCGCCGATGACATGCGCAAGCGAGCCGCCGCTCACCAGATCCATGGTGAACAGGACCTTGTCGTCGTCCGCGGCCCAACTGGCCGGGGCGAGCACATGAGGATGCTCGATCCGCAGGGCCTGCTCGCGGACGAAGCGCAGCAGCGTGTGTGCGTCGCTCTGCTGAAGCACCTTGGCCGCCACGTACCGGCGGCGCCGGTGGTCCCAGGCTCGCCAGACGGCGCCGACGCCACCACGTCCGATCGGATCGATCAGCTCGTACCGACCAGCGAAGACCTCACCCATTGCGCTGTGCCCGCTCCCAGTTCCTGTTTCGGCTCGTGCTTGGCTCTCGGGGGTAGTGCACCAGGATCTTTCATTCGGCTGAGCTTGTGGGGTCTGGTACGCACATCTGCCGCGTTGTCGTCGGTCCACAACGCCCGGCGCTGTTTCCCTCCTCCGCCTGGCAGCCGCACGTACCAGGTTCCGCCCCCTGAATCCGGCCCGAACCGAAAGAAAGGTCCTAGCTCTGGTGTCCTTCGTAGTGCGCGACCGCGTCCGCGGTGCGGCCGGCGCCGTACACCCTGAGGAACTCTGCCAGTTCCGGGTGGGTCGGGGCGAGGGAGTCGGCGGCATCGATGATGTCACCGGCGGCAGCGACCGACCGCAGCAGCGACTGGATCTCACGGACCACGCGACGGACGGTGGGTGCCCCGCCGCTGGTCGTGGTCTGACCGGTGCCGGTGAGGACGGAACCGCCCTGGGACTTCTTGATCTCTTCCATGCGGTCGGTGGCCTCGCCCGCGCTGACGCTGCCGTCGGCGACCTGGCTGGCCAGCTCCTGCAGAGCCTGGACACGCTGGACGACCGCGGGGTTGCCGATCTTCGCCCGCTGGCCGCTCATCAGCTGGGACAGCATGGGTGCGGACAGCCCGAGTACGGCGGCGAGCCGGGCCTGGTTCAGGCCGAGATCGTCGATGAGCCGGCGGAATAGCGCGCCCAGCGGTTCCCCGTACCAGCTGCGCTGAAGTTCCCTGGCTCTTGCCGTTGCTTCCTGCTGAACTGCATCCATGGCGTCTCCCCTTCGCTGAGGCTTCGCTGCTGCGAACCTCGTCCAGCATCTTACGGAGAGTGGTTGCCGACCGGGAGTCCCCATCTTTTTGGAAGATTCAGGGGGTCACCCGGTAGTCTGGTCTGCGGCGGTGACCAAGACGCTGATGCGTCTGGTGCTGTCCTCTTTTTCGGGGCCTTAGCTCAGTTGGTAGAGCGCTGCCTTTGCAAGGCAGATGTCAGGAGTTCGAATCTCCTAGGCTCCACGTCAAGAGCCCCTCCGATCTGCGGAAACGCAGGTC
Source organism: Streptomyces sp. NPDC005151 (assembly GCF_053599875.1). NCBI lineage: Bacteria > Bacillati > Actinomycetota > Actinomycetes > Kitasatosporales > Streptomycetaceae > Streptomyces > Streptomyces sp. NPDC005151. The sequence goes on from NZ_JBSFYR010000029.1 coordinate 72,903, forward strand.
GGAGGGGCTCTCTTGTGTGTCTGCCGTGGGCCGGGCGGCTGTGGCGGCTCAGAGCCTGTCGGGTGACCTCTGATCGGGCGGCCACGCCCTGGCACGCACGCTTCCCGCGTTGCCGAAATGCCCTAGTAGCTCCTTCCCCAAGCTCTCAGCTTCGTTCGAGCAGGGGAGACCCCATCCGATGACCTTCCGGCGCCTTGGAATCGCACGCGCCAGACCGCTTCCGCTTTCCGATCGAAGGTCACCCGACAGGCTCTCAGCGGCCGTCGTCGAGGTCGGTGCCGTCCACCTCGTCCGTCTTGTCCGACTCGGCCTGCTTGGCGCGGACCTCGGGGTCCACAGCCGTCGGCCCGCTGCCGTCGACCGAGGTCAGCGGCGTACGGTCGGCGACCTCCGTGGGGGCGGGGGGCTCGACCAGCCAGTCCGGATTGGCCTGCTTGTCCCACCACCGCCACGCGGCGTAGGCGCCGACTGCCAGGACGGAGACCACGGCCACCACCTTGAGCGCGCGCCCGGCCTTGGCCCGCCGCTCATGCTTTCTGGCCAGCTTCTTGATCTCCTTCGCCGTGACCTGCCCGCGCAGTGCGGCCAGTGCCGCGGCGCTGCGGGCCGCGGCTTCCCCGGCGACGGGCTGGGCGGCGGCCATCGCCTGCTCGACGCGGGGCACGGTGTACTCCGCGGCGCTCCTGGCTGCCTGACGGGTGCGGAGCGCGGCGCGCTGGGCGGCCTCGTCGACCTTGGGGGGCACATGCGCGCGAGCCAGTTCGATACGTGGTGCGAGATGCGCGTCGTACTGGACGCGGGCCTGCTGGGCTGCCTTCGACACCCTCGGCGCGAGCCGCGTACGGGCCTCGTGCGCATAGTGTGCCGCCTGGTCCTTGGCCGAGTCGGCGTAGGGCGCCACCACTTCCGCGGCGTGCTGCACGCTTTCCTTCGCCGAGTCGGTTGCGGCGCGCACGCTGTCGATGCGGGTCACGGGATCCTCCTCCTTGGTGGCGGGTAGGTACTCCGCCTTTCCGCCCATTTCGAAATCATGCCCCGCGATGGCGTGTGCGGCATGTGGGGCGGGCATCCGGGGCATGAGAGACGGTCATGCGAAACGGTAATAAGCGATGTTTGTGAGCAATGTGGTGCAAGGGGAGCTTGCCGATGACAATGCCACGGTTCGGTTCAGCACGCGCCGGTTCGTCACGCACTTGGCCTCTTTTGTTCCTGCGGGGAGCCGCAGGAAGGCCGTGCGACGGATCGGCCGTGCGAGGATCGGTGGACGTCAGCGAAGACTTACGGAAGGCAGATCGTGGCCGAGCAGCTATACGCCACCTTGAAGACCAGCCAAGGCGACATCGAGATCCGGCTTCTGCCGAACCACGCGCCCAAGACGGTCAAGAACTTCGTCGAGCTCGCCACGGGCGAGCGGGAGTGGACCCACCCCGCGACCGGCAAGAAGTCCACGGACAGGCTGTACGACGGGACCGTCTTCCACCGGGTCATCAGCGGCTTCATGATCCAGGGCGGGGACCCGCTGGGCAACGGCACCGGCGGCCCGGGCTACGAGTTCGGTGACGAGTTCCACCCGGACCTCGGCTTCAACAAGCCGTACCTCCTGGCCATGGCCAACGCCGGCCCGGGCACCAACGGCTCGCAGTTCTTCGTGACCGTCTCGCCCACCGCGTGGCTGACCGGCAAGCACACCATCTTCGGTGAGGTGACGGACGAGGCCAGCAAGAAGGTCGTGGACGCCATCGCGAGCACCCAGACCAACGCGCGCACCGACCGCCCGGTGCAGGATGTGGTGATCGAGTCGGTCGTCGTCGAGACCCGATGATTGCCTGTGGTCATGGTGTGATCACTCTCTGATCGGCCGTCTCGGGAACCAACCGCCCTGCTTGCCCGTACTTGGTTACATAGCGGACGAGCAGGGCTGCATCATGCGCGCTGTCGCCCACGACGTGACCCGAGGGGGCCAGCAAGTGATGGGACCGATGGACGAGCAGCCGCCCGGCGCCCGGGACCAGTCCGCCGATGCCCGCGGCCCATTGAGCTGCTACCGCCACCCGGGCCGTGAGACGGGGATCCGCTGCACGCGCTGCGACCGTCCGATCTGCACCGAGTGCATGGTCAGCGCCTCGGTCGGCTTCCAGTGCCCGGACTGCGTCCGCCAGGGTTCAGGCACGGGGCACGGCCCGGCTGCCAATCAGCCGCGCACCCTGGCCGGCGGCACCGTCGCCGCCGACCCGCGGCTGGTCACCAAGATCCTGCTCGCCCTCAATGTCGTCCTGTTCATCGCGGTACATGTGAAGGTGTCGCTGCTCGACGACCTGACACTGCTGGGACGGGCCACCTTCTACGAGGGCGGTCCACCGGAAGGGGTCGCGGAGGGGCAGTGGTACCGGCTGGTGACGTCGATGTTCCTGCATCAGGAGGTGTGGCACATCGCGTTCAACATGCTGGGACTGTGGTGGCTCGGCGGTCCCCTGGAGGCGGCGCTCGGCCGCGCCCGCTACCTCGCGCTCTACCTGCTCTCCGGCCTGGCGGGCAGCGCGCTCACCTATTGGCTTGCCGCACCGAACCAGGGCTCGCTCGGTGCCTCCGGTGCCATCTTCGGTCTGCTGGGCGCCACCGCCGTGCTCATGCGTCGGCTGAACTACGACATGCGGCCGGTCCTCGTGCTCCTCGCGCTGAACCTGCTCTTCACGTTCAACCCCTGGGGCGGAATCGCCTGGCAGGCGCATGTCGGCGGTCTGATCGCGGGCACGCTGATCGCCATCGCCATGGTGCACGCACCGCGTGAACGGCGGACGCTCGTGCAGTACGGCACCTGTGCGCTGGTCCTGGTGGCGGTGGTCCTCGTCGTGGTTGCCAGAACTGCCGCACTGACCTGATCGCAGCCGCCAGGGGGGCTTCTCGGGCAGTTGTCCACAGCGGGTGCACGATCTTGTGCATTCTGTGGGTACAACTGTGCCCCTTGTCGCTGAGCTGGGTTTTTCCAGCGGAGACAAGGGGCGTGCCACCCCTCGATGGGGGAGACTGCAGTCACACCGGCGTCAACATCCGGGGAGTTATCCACAGATCGTCTGACCTTTTCCCCCGCCTGTGGATAACGCTGTGGGTAACTCAGGGCAAGGGTTGCGGTACCGGGGCCGGCTGTGGTCCTACGGGTGCTGTCCGGCTACTTCCACTGTGTGGAGACGCCGAAGCCACCGGCGATGAAGCCGAAGCCCACGACGATGTTCCAGTTACCCAGCGTCTTGATGGGCAGATCGCCGTCGGTCACATAGAACACGACGATCCAGGCCAGACCGATCAGGAAGAACGCCAGCATCACCGGCGCCACCCAACTGCGGTTGGTCAGCTTTATGTTGGTTGCCTGCTTCGCCGGAGGCGGCGTGAAGTCGGCCTTCTTGCGGATACGTGACTTCGGCACGAGGAACTCTCCTGTCGATGCGCTGCGTGACCGCGCAGGGAACTGTGGCTGGCGCCGGGGCGGGGCGCGAGGGGGAATGCTGCCTGCCCCGGACGTCCGTTAGCGTAGTGCTTCCGTGGCGCCGAAGGAGATAAGGGTACGTTGAGCAATTCTGCCGACTCTCCCCAAGGGCCGGTCCGGCGCACCTTCCGGCACCCGGTCCGAGTACTCACCGCTGCCGTTTTCGCCCTTGCCGGGCTGATCTTCGTCACCAGCGCCAACACGGCCAAGGGCACCAACATCCGCACCGACTCGTCGCTGCTGAAGCTCTCCGACCTCATTCAGCAGCGCAGCGAGAAGAACGCGGGGCTCGACGGCTCCAACGCGTCCGTGCGCGAGGACATCGATGCCCTTGCCCAGCGCGACGACGGCAGCACCAAGGCGGAGGACGTCAAGCTCAAGGCGCTGGAGCGGGCCGCGGGCACCAAGAAGCTCTCCGGCCGGGCCGTCGCCGTCACGCTCGACGACGCCCCGCCGAACGCCACCGCGAACCCCGGCTACCCCGACCCGCAACCCAACGACCTGGTCATCCACCAGCAGGATCTGCAGGCGGTCGTCAACGCTCTCTGGCAGGGCGGTGCCCGCGGCATCCAGGTCATGGACCAGCGGCTGATCTCCACCAGCGCGGTGCGCTGCGTCGGCAACACGCTCATTCTCCAGGGCCGGGTCTACTCGCCGCCGTACAAGATCACCGCGGTCGGCGACCCCGACCGGCTCAAGAAGGCCCTCGACAACTCCTCCTCGATCCGGAACTACCTGCTGTACGTGAAGGCGTACGGGCTCGGCTGGAAAGTCGACGAGCACGGGGCGGTGACTCTTCCCGGCTACTCGGGCACAGTGGATCTCCACTATGCGAAGCCGGTGAAGTAGCGAGCAGTTCCGGGGAGGCCGACCGGTGTCGGTGCGACTGATCGTCAGGACCTTCAGCGAACTGTGCATCACCGCGGGCGCTTTGATCATCCTTTTTGTGGTGTACGTGCTGTTCTGGACCGGGGTGAAGGCCGCCGGTGCCACCGAGGGGCAGATCGACACCCTGCAGAACCAGTGGGCGCAGGGGGCCGTGTCCGTACCCGGGCCGGACGCGACAGGCACGCCGTCGCCCTCGGCCTCGCCGTCGTCCGCACCCACGCCATCACCGGCCCCCGCCGCCTACCGGGACGGGAAGCCGTTCGCGATGCTGTACATTCCCCGATTCGGCAAGAGCTGGGAGTGGCCCGTGCTGGAGAACACCGAGGTCAAAACCTTGCGGAAGGGGCTCGGCCACTACCGCGGAACCGCCTCCCTCGGTGGCGTCGGCAATTTCGCGGTGGCCGGACACCGTCGCACCTACGGGGATCCCTTCAAGGACTTCCCGACGCTGCGCCGCGGCGACGCGGTGGTGCTGACGGACGGGACGACGTGGTTCACGTACCGCATCGAGAAGAAGCCGTACCGCACCGTGCCGAGCGACACCGGTGTCATCGACGCCGTCCCCCGCAAGTCCGGCTTCGACGGGCCCGGCCGCTATCTGACGCTGACCACCTGCGATCCCGAATGGGGCAGCAGCCACCGGCTCATCGCCTGGGCGCATCTCGACGCGACGCAGCCTGTGACGGACGGCAAGCCGGCAGCTTTCCACAGCTGACCCACGCCTCTGCCCCGGCCCTTTAGTCTGGTCCCGTACCGAATGAAGGGGACAGCATGTACGGCTGGATCTGGCGGCATCTGCCGGGCAATGCGTGGGTGCGCGGGCTCATCTCGCTCGTACTGGCACTCGCCGTCGTCTATGTGCTTTTCCAGTACGTCTTCCCGTGGGCCGAGCCGCTGCTTCCGTTCGGCGACGTGACGGTCGACGGCACGAGCGGAACGGGGGCCGGCCAGTGAGCGCCCGCATCCTTGTCGTCGACAACTACGACAGCTTCGTCTTCAACCTCGTCCAGTACCTCTACCAGCTCGGCGCCGAATGCGAGGTCCTGCGCAACGACGAGGTGACCACGGCACACGCCCAGGACGGCTTCGACGGCGTTCTGCTCTCGCCCGGCCCCGGCACCCCGGAGCAGGCGGGCGTCTGCGTCGAGATGGTGCGCCACTGCGCGGCGACCGGCGTCCCGGTCTTCGGCGTCTGCCTCGGCATGCAGTCGATGGCCGTGGCGTACGGCGGTGTGGTGGACCGCGCCCCCGAGCTGCTGCACGGCAAGACGTCGCCGGTGACGCACGAGGGCAAGGGCGTTTTCGCCGGGCTGCCGTCCCCGTTCACCGCGACTCGCTACCACTCGCTCGCCGCCGAACCGGAGACGATTCCGCCGGAGTTGGAGGTCACGGCGCGCACGGCCGACGGCATCATCATGGGGCTGCGCCACCGCGAACTGCCAGTGGAGGGTGTGCAGTTCCATCCGGAGTCGGTCCTGACGGAGTACGGCCATCTGATGCTGGCCAACTGGCTGGTGCGGTGCGGTGATACGGGAGCCGTCGCGAGGTCGGAGGGGCTCGCGCCGGTGGTGGGCAAGGCTGTCGCGTGACCGCACTCCGCCCCGAGCATGACACCGGTGAGGAAGGCCCGTACGAGCAACGAGCGTACGAGGCCACGGGCGCGTTCGAGGCGGCAGTCGACCAGCTGGCGGACCCGCTGAACGATCCGCTGCCGGGGCAGCACGCCTCGCCGTGGTTCCGGGCGGAGAGCATTCCCGCGGAGACGGCGGACACCGGGGCGGCGCAGGGCCGGCAGTGGGAAGGCCAGGCGCAGGCGTCACAAGGGGCACAGGGGCCTCAGGGGACGCCGCGTGAGTGGTACGACCCCGAGGGGTACGAGCGGGACTGGTACGGGCAGCAGGAGCCTGTCGCGGCGCCTCCGCCCTCGCCGCCGCTCCCCCGCAACGACGAGACGATCGGTCTGCGGACGGCGGACCCCCGGCGCCTGGCCGACCGGGCGGTGACGGCTCCGACACCGCAAGCAGAGCCGGAGTACGACACGGAGCCTGCCGCAGCTCCGGATCCCGGTCCGGAGACCACAGAACCCGAACCGCGTACGGAACCGACCACCGGAGGCCGGGCCGAGCGCCGACGCGCCGCCAAGGGGCACGGCCGCCGACGCGCCGAGCAGCAGCCGGAGACCTGGTCGGCGGCGACGCCTGAGGGGCGTCCGCTGTCCCGCGTCGAGGCGCGGCGGGCCGCCCGCGCGGCCAAGGACAGCCCGGCCGTGGTCGCCAGCCGGGTCGCCGGCGAGCTGTTCATCTCGCTCGGCGTGCTGATGCTGCTGTTCGTCACGTACCAGCTGTGGTGGACGAATGTGCGTGCCGACCAGATCGCCGGGAAAGAGACGCACAAGATTCAGGACGGCTGGGCGAAGGGCCGCAAGCCCGGGGCGTTCGAGCCGGGGCAGGGCTTCGCCATCATCCACATCCCGAAGCTGGATGTGGTCGCCCCGATCGCCGAGGGCATCAGCAAGGAGAAGGTCCTGGACCGCGGCATGGTCGGTCACTACAGCCAGGGCGCGCTCAAGACCGCGATGCCGTCGGCCGCGCAGGGCAACTTCGCGCTGGCCGGTCACCGGAACACCCACGGCGAACCGTTCCGCTACATCAACCGGCTGCGCAAGGGTGACCCGATCGTGGTCGAGACGCAGGATGCGTACTACACGTACGAGATGACCAGTGTCCTTCCTCAGACGTCCCCGTCCAATGTCTCGGTGATCACCCCGGTGCCGCCCGGTTCGGGCTTCACCAAGCCCGGCCGCTACATCACACTGACGACCTGTACGCCTGAATTCACCAGTACGTACCGGCTGATCGTCTGGGGCAAGATGGTCGACGAACGGCCGCGCAGCAAGGGAAAGCCCGACGCGCTCGTCGGCTGAACTTCATCACGACAGGGACGGGTGCGGTGGCAGCGAGGACCCAGCAGCAGGACGAGCAGACCGACGAGTCCGCGCCTCCGGTGCGGAGCAGGGACCGCCATCCCGTCGCGACCGCGGTCAGTTTCTTCGGTGAGCTGCTGATCACCGCGGGCCTGGTGCTGGGCCTCTTCGTCGTCTACTCCCTGTGGTGGACGAATGTGCTCGCCGACCGCGAGGCCGAGAAGCAGGGCCACACCGTTCGCGACCGCTGGGCCGAGGGACCCGGGGCCCTCGACACCAAGGACGGCATCGGCTTCCTGCACGTACCCGCGATGAAGAACGGCGAGGTGCTCGTCAAGAAGGGCACCGACACCAAGAACCTCAACGACGGCATCGCCGGCTACTACACGGACCCGGTGAAGTCGGCTCTCCCCTGGGACAAGCAGGGCAACTTCACGCTGGCGGCGCACCGCGACGGGCACGGGGCGAAGTTCCACAACATCGACAAGGTGAAGACGGGGGACGCCGTCGTCTTCGAGACCAAGGACACCTGGTACGTCTACAAGGTCTTCAAGGAGCTTCCCGAGACGTCGAAGTACAACGTCAAGGTGCTCCAGCCGGTCCCCAAGGAGTCGGGGGTGACGAAGCCCGGCCGCTACATCACGCTGACGACCTGCACGCCGGTCTACACGTCGAAGTACCGGTACATCGTGTGGGGCGAGCTGGTGCGTACGGAGAAGGTCGACAAGGACCGTACGGTCCCGGCAGAGCTGCGCTGACCCTAGGATGGCGAAGGCCCGAAGCCGCAACTTTCTCTTGCGGCTTCGGGCCTTTCTCCGTCCGGTGGTCTCTCAGTCGGCTTGCAGGACCGGGAGCGGTACCCCGGCGCTCCACTTCTCGAGGTGGCCTCGGTCCACGACCGTGATGCCGTGGGTCTCGGCTATGGCGCGTGCATCGGGTGTGAAGGAGGTTGTCGCTACGAAGAGAGCCACGTCCGCCCGGTGCTGGACCCTGGAAGCTCCGAGGAACTTCTGCAACTCGCCACTCCACACCGGACGGTAAGGGGCGAAGCTCTTGCACTGCGCGACGACACTGCGACCGTCCGCGGTCAGCGCGGTGACGTCTACTCCGCGGTCGCCGGGGCCGCCGTGGACGACGATGTCGGTGCAGCCGTCGCGGCGGAGCAGGACGGCGACGTGGTGCTCGAACTCCCTCCAGTTCATGGCGTCGATCGACGCCATGATTCCGGTGTAGGGGCGTGGGCCCTGAGCCTGTTCGAGGCGCCTGAGCCGGTGGTGGTGGTCGCAGAGCTTCCGCTCGATCTTTTTGACGTCGTCCCGGAGGGAGATCAGCTCCCTGTGCTGCTCACCGGAGGTCTCGATGAGGGCGTTGAACATGGGGACGACGGTCTTGCCGAGAATGTGGGTGATGCGTCGGTCGATACGGTCCTCGAGGGACTCGGGCTCACTGTGGACAAAGTTATCCACAGGCTGAGTCCGCGCCACGTACTCCCTGTCGAGCAGGTACGTACGCACCTGACGTGCGACTTCGCTGTCCCGGAGGAGCATGGCGACGTTGAGGACGGCTCGGCGACTGAAGATGGCGAGCGACGGTGTGCGTGACTTGACGTGACTGAGGTCCTTGAAGGACCTCAGTTCTGTCCCAGTCAGGAGATGGTAGCCGTTGCTTCGTAGCTCCTCGCGGTGATCTTTGACCAAAGACTTGATCAACACCGGTGCGTTAGGGCTGTGACCTGCGATGCAACCCCGGTGTGAATGAGGAACGGGACCCCTGGTAGATCGTCTTGCGACCAAGCTCGAA
>NZ_JBSFYR010000030.1:0-81317 GCF_053599875.1 Streptomyces sp. NPDC005151
ACCAAGGGCGGCCACCGGCTGACCGTCGCCGGCTATGTCGACACCTCGCACGGGCGCGTCGAGACCACCGTCTCGCGCACCCTCGCCAACACCTCCGTCCACCGCTGGACGGAGGACGAGAACACCGACGGGCTCACGGCCCGCTGGGACGACGACGAGACGGTGACCGTGGACGGCCGGGGCCCGGCGCGCGTCGCGCACACCCACCGCGTCTACACCATGGACGGCGAGATCACGATCGGCACGGACAACCGGCTGCGCACCGTCCTCACGCTCGGGGACCGCGCCGACACCTCGGTCGTCCGCGCCGGCAAGCGCATCTCCTGGTCACGGCTCGACGACACCTACACCGGCGACGCCGCCTGGACGCTGGGTGTCCCGCGTGACCAGCGCCATGCTGTCGGCACGTCGAGCGAGCACTACCGGCTGAACGGGTCGGAAGGCTGCTACGACCGCACACTGCGGACCGAGCAGGGCACCCTGACGGAGGACCGTACGGGCTGCTGAAGTGACGCGGGGCCCTGCGCGCGCAGGGCCCCGCGTACCTCGCTGGAGCTATGCCGGCACACGGTCGTCCTGCCGCAGCGCACCGCGTACGGTCAGACCGAAATGAGTGCGCAGTCGGCGCAGTTCCCACAGCGAGAGAAGCGTGACGGACAGCGGCGGCCCGACCAGGAACAGCCCGCGCACCCGAACCGGGGCGGCGACGGGCGCGCTGTCGAAGAGCTGGAAGACGAACATGGCCCACACCGGCACGGGCGAGATCAGCGGCGCAGTACCTCGTGCACATCGGCGGTACGGAAGACGTGGCGCACACACAGCACCGCCGCTGTGAGCACGAACGGCAGCCCGAAGAGAATCGACGCCAGCAGGGCCGGAATCAGCACGATCCGGAAGATGCCCGTCTGCGGCAACATCTTCATCGAGTCGGTCATCCGGACCCACAGAATGAAGAGGGAGCCGGACAGCATCCCCATTCCCGTCGCCGGGCTGCTCAGGCGCCGCCGGTATGCGGCTCGCACCGGCGGACGAGCGGCCAGCACGAACACGGTGAGCGCGATCGGCCCGACCACCAGCAACACACCGACGCTGCTGAGGATGAGGAGCGTCGTCCGGTGCGTGCGATCGCAAGGTGGCCGGAAGTCCCCCAGTGGGGTCTCCCCTGCTCGAACGAAGTTGAGAGCTTGGGGAAGGAGCTACCGGGGCTTTTGGCCAGCGCGGCGAGCGGGCGTGCTGGGCGGTGCGACGGGGCAAAGCCTGCCGGGGGCGGCACCAGGAACTGCCCCGGTCGCCGGGCGGGCCCGAAAGATCAAGCCCGCCCGGCGATCGGGGACAGAGCGTCAGCAGGACGCCCGGTCACCTCACTGCGCAGGCCACGGCACCTGCGCCGACCGGTAGTAGTCGATCCCCAGCGCCGAGAACCTCGGCCCCTGCGCCGCGAGCCGCACCTTGTACGCGTCCCAGTCATGCGTGGACGCCGGCGACCAGCCCAGCTCCGCAACGCCCGGCAGCCGCGGGAACGCCATCTGCTCGACCTCGTCGCTGTTCGTCACCGTCTCCGACCAGATCGGCGCCTCGACCCCGAGGATCGAGCCCTCCGGGGCGCCTTCGAGGTACGTCGCCGGGTTCCAGTCGTACGAACGCTGCACCTCGACATAGCCGGCCCAGGCCAGGCCCAGCTCGGTGTCCTTGTTGTACTTCATGTCGAGGTACGTACGGTCCGCAGGGGACAGCACCAGCTTCGTGCCGTTCTTCGCCGCGTCCGCCACCTGCTTGCGCTCGGCAGCGCCCGTCCGGTCGTAACCCCAGTACTGGGCGACCGCGCCCGCGACGGGCGTGGCCCCGGTCAGCTGATGCCAGCCGACCACGGTCTTGCCGTATGTGCCGACGACGGCCTGCGCCCTGTTCATGAACGTCACGTAGTCGTCGTGACTGGTGGAGTGCGCCTCGTCGCCGCCGATGTGGAGGTACTTGCCCGGCGTCAGCGCGGCCAGCTCACGGATCACGTCGTCCACGAACGTGTACGTGATCGCCTTCGGCACGCACAGCGAGCTGAAACCGACGCTCGTGCCGGTGTAGAGCGGCGGTGCGACCCCGTTGCAGTTCAGCTCGGCGTACGAGGCGAGTGCCGCATTGGTGTGGCCCGGCAGGTCGATCTCCGGCACGACCTCCAGGTAGCGGGAGGAGGCGTACCGGACGATCTCCTTGTAGTCGCTCTTGGTGTAGTAGCCGCCGACTCCCCCGCCGACCTCGGTCTGCCCGCCGTACGTGGCCAGCCGCGGCCAGGAGTCGATGGCGATGCGCCAGCCCTGGTCGTCGGAGAGATGCAGATGGAGCTTGTTCATCTTGTAGAGGGCGAGCTGGTCGATGTAGCGCTTGACCTCGGTGACGGAGAAGAAGTGCCGGGAGACATCGAGCATCGCGCTGCGGTACGCGTAGCGCGGCGCGTCCGTGACCGTGCCGCCCGCGACCTGCCACGGCCCCGCCTGGCGGCTGTTCATCTCCACGTCCGCCGGGAGCAGCTGACGGAGCGTCTGGACGCCGTGGAAGAGGCCTGCCGGGCCGCGCGCGGTGATGGTGACGGATCCGTGGCTCGACTTCAGCGTGTAACCCTCCGCGCCCAGCTCGCTGTCGTGGGAGCCGAGCCGGAGCCGGATGCCGTCACTGCCGCCGCGGTCGGTGACCGGCAGGGCGTACCCGGTGGAGGGGCGCAGCACGCCCGCCAGGTAGGTGCCGATCCTCCGGGCCTCGCCGGAGTCGTCGTCGATGCGGATCTTCGTTCCCGCGGTGATGGTGTACGGGGACCCGCCCGCCTTCACCTCGGCGGGGGCGGGCACGATCTGCCCGAGCGGACGGGGCGCGGCGGCGGAGGCCTGGCCGCTGTGCGCCGCGGCTCCTCCCGGAGCCGCGCCGACACTGGAGATTCCGGCCGCCGTGACGAGCAGCAGCGAGCCGAGCAGACGGGGAAGTGCGGTGCGCTGTGTCCTGTGCAGTCTCACAAGCCGGGTCCCTTTCGACGGGTTCACACCTGTGGATCTCCTGAGCAACGAACCATCACCATGCGTATCGTGCGCCTCACGCGTGGTCAAGGTGTAGACCACTTCCCCGTTCTGCGGCCGCCGGAATCACCCAGCATGCGAGGCGCTGGGTGAGGTCGCCGTTTTCCCCGGCGGTCCTGGCACCGACCCGGGCGTGAAAGAGAGCGTGATCACACTCACCCCTGCCCGATATCGGGCAGAATTGTTGCGTTGAGGCTCCATTCACCGCAATATCAACGAGTGCCTGAACGCCGCTCGTCGCACGACGACCTCATCGATCACCTGGTGCGCTCCACCACGCTCCAGCGCGGCGAAGCCGCCCGGGTGATCCTCGACGTGCTGGCGTACTTCGACGAGACGACCGACGACTTCGTCCGCCGCCGCCACCGCGAACTGCAGTCCGGCGGCCTGGTGAACACGGAGATCTTCGAGCGCATCGCGGCCGAGCTGCCGCACCGGGCGGTCGCGCCGCCGGAGCTCTCGCTCCGCCAGCTGCGCCGCATCGTCTACGGCTGAGCACCGGGCACCACAACGACGTCGATGAAGGGGCAGAGAAACTATGTGCGGAATCGTCGGATATATCGGAAAGCGTGATGTGGCACCGCTGCTGCTGGAGGGGCTGCAGCGGCTGGAGTACCGGGGGTACGACTCCGCGGGCATCGTCATCACCGGCAAGGCAGCGGCCGGAAAGCCCGCCACGCTGAAGATGGTCAAGGCGAAGGGCCGGGTCCGCGAGCTGGAGGCCCGCGTCCCCAAGCGTTTCACCGGCACCACCGGCATCGCCCACACCCGCTGGGCCACCCACGGCGCCCCGAGCGACGAGAACGCCCACCCGCACCTGGACGCCGAGAACAAGGTCGCCGTCGTCCACAACGGCATCATCGACAACGCCTCCGAGCTCCGTGCGAAGCTCGTCGCCGACGGCATCGTCTTCCTCTCCGAGACCGACACCGAGGTGCTGGTCCACCTGATCGCCCGTGCGCAGGCGGACACCCTGGAGGAGAAGGTCCGCGAGGCGCTCCGCTCGGTCGAGGGCACGTACGGCATCGCCGTCATGCACGCCGACTTCAACGACCGCATCGTCGTCGCGCGCAACGGCTCCCCGGTCGTCCTCGGCATCGGCGAGAAGGAAATGTTCGTCGCCTCCGACGTCGCCGCGCTGGTCGCCCACACCCGTCAGGTCGTCACCCTCGACGACGGCGAGATGGCCACCCTCAAGGCCGACGACTTCCGTACGTACACGACGGAGGGCTCGTCCACGACGGCCACGCCGACCACCGTGGAGTGGGAGGCCGAGTCGTACGACATGGGCGGCCACGACACGTACATGCACAAGGAGATCTCCGAGCAGGCCGACGCCGTCGACCGGGTGCTGCGCGGCCGCATCGACGACCGGTTCTCCACCGTGCACCTGGGTGGTCTCAACCTGGACGCCCGTGAGGCGCGCGGGGTCCGCCGGATCAAGATCCTGGGCTGCGGCACCTCGTACCACGCGGGCCAGATCGGCGCCCAGCTCATCGAGGAGCTGGCCCGCATCCCCGCGGACGCCGAGCCCGCCTCCGAGTTCCGCTACCGCAACCCGGTCGTCGAACCCGACACCCTGTACGTCGCGGTCTCCCAGTCCGGTGAGACGTACGACGTGCTGGCCGCCGTCCAGGAGCTCAAGCGCAAGGGCGCACGGGTCCTCGGTGTGGTCAACGTGGTCGGCTCGGCGATCGCCCGGGAGGCCGACGGCGGTACGTACGTCCACGCCGGCCCGGAGGTCTGCGTCGTCTCCACCAAGTGCTTCACCAACACGGTGGTCGCGTTCGCGCTGCTCGCCCTGCACCTGGGCCGCATCCGCGACCTGTCGGTCGCCGACGGCAAGCGGATCATCGAGGGGCTGCGCAGGCTGCCCGCGCAGATCACCGAGATCCTCGAGAGCGAGGACGAGATCAAGAAGCTGGCCGCGGAGTACGCGGACGCCAAGTCGATGATGTTCATCGGCCGGGTGCGCGGCTACCCCGTCGCCCGCGAGGCCTCGCTGAAGCTCAAGGAGGTCTCGTACATCCACGCCGAGGCCTACCCGGCGTCCGAGCTGAAGCACGGCCCGCTGGCCCTGATCGAGCCCGCGATGCCGACGGTCGCGATCGTGCCGGACGACGACCTGCTGGAGAAGAACCGCGCCGCGATGGAGGAGATCAAGGCCCGCAGCGGCCGGATCCTCGCGGTTGCGCACCAGGTCCAGGAGAAGGCCGACCACACCATCGTGGTGCCGAAGAACGAGAACGAGCTGGACCCGATCCTGATGGGCATCCCGCTCCAGCTCTTCGCGTACCACACGGCGCTGGCCATGGGCCGCGACATCGACAAGCCGCGGAACCTCGCGAAGTCCGTCACCGTCGAGTAGCCCGCCACCCGTACGGCAGGAGAGCGGCCCCGCACCACGTCACGAAAGGTGCGGGGCCGCTCTCTCCCGTTGGCCGGTGCCGCCCCAGGTCGCACCGGCCGGTGACTGCCTCAGCCGGCGGCCGTCACACCCCGGCCGGCAGCACGCCCCGGCAGTGCCGTCGGCCATTTGGCCAGCGCCGCCGTCGCTCCGTACCAGGCGGCGAGACCGGCCACCGCGGCCAGCCAGCCGCCGACCTTGCCGAGCCCGTCACTGCCGGCGAACTGCCCGACGCCCAGGAGCAGAAGCCCCAGGAAGAGCAGTGCGTACGTCCCCTGCGCGAGGAGACCGCCGCCGGCCGCCCCGAGGGTGAGACTCAGCGCGAACAGCGCCCAGAGCAGCAGGAACAGCCCCGCCGCATGACCGGAGACATGGGCATCGGAACCGGTGCCCCAGGTGAACCAGAAGGCGCCGAGCCCGACGAAGGCCGTGCCGGTGAAGGCGCTGCCGCCGCGGAACTCCAGCAGTCCGGCGACGAACAGGGCGATACCGCCGACATACAGCGCGAGCGAGACGGCGTCGGCCGCCGTCACCCCGTCGATGACCCGGGTATGACCGATGCCGAACGCCAACAGGGTGAGTCCCAGGGCGAGATGGCCGAGGGTGGAGGTGCTGCTGCTTCCCGCAGAGACGTCATTGTCCACGGCGGGCTCCCTTCAAAGGCAGTGGTGCTGTTTCCCAGTGACCCTTATGTACCCTTCACAAGCGTACAATTCACCTTTACGGGTGAGTAGATTGCCTGTTTTCAAGGGCGAGTTGACGCCACGTCGGCCATCCGGCCAGGACGGCGCCGCGTCAGGAAGAAAGAGCCCTAGGGAATGACCACGACCGGGCGCTGGGCGCGCCGCGCCAGCCGCCCCGCCACCGAGCCGAAGATCCGGCCGACGATGCCGTGCGTGGAGCCGACGACGATCGCGTCGGCCGAGTACTCCCGGCCGACCTCCTCCAGCTCGTGGCAGATGTCGCCGCCCCGCTCGACGAGCACCCACGGCACCTCGGAGAGGTAGTCCGCACAGGCGAGCTCCAGACCGAGGACCTCGGTGCGGTGATCGGGCACGTCGACGAAGACGGGCGGCTCGCAGCCTGCCCAGACCGTGGTCGGAAGCCGATTGGCGACATGGACGATGATCAGCGCGGAACCTGATCTTCGGGCCATCCCGATGGCATAGGCGAGGGCTCGCTCACTGGACGTGGAGCCGTCGAAGCCGACCACGACCCCATGCCGGAAGGCGGGATCGCAGGAGTGGCGTGGTTCTTCGACCGCCAGGGGGTCCGACAGTGGGTCGGCTACCCGCTTGCGGTCCGCGGGTTCGGGGATTTCGTGACCGGCCATCGGTGTCTCGGCGAAGAGAGTCCTCGTGAGGAGAGAGCGGCTTGGGGAAGGCGTATCAGCGGGCGGTGTTGTGGTGTCCGGGAATCATCTTCCCAACCCCTTACCCCCAAGGGTACGGCGCCACTCCTCCACTGCCCAGACTCCCGCAAAGCGCGTGCGACGTTCCACGGAGCATGCCCGAGGCAGCCGCGGATGGCAATGCCGGTTGCGCGGTACACCGAGGCCGCCCGACCGGGGGACCGCGCCGGGTGACCGGCCCCGGCGGACACCCGTCGGCGACCGAGCCGCACCACAGAGTCACCCCCCGCAGGGTGACCACCGCACCGAATCACCGCGCCGCCCCGCCCGACCGGCCGACCGCGCCCGTCACCACCGCCGACCGGTCCGCGACCGGCGTGGTCCGCCGGGCGGCGTTCAGCCGCCTGCCGAACCGGCCGTCCTGGTGGCGTACGGCACATCCGCCGGCCATGCCGACGCCCTCACTCCCGGCCGCGCGGGTCGGCACCGCCGCCTGCCGCATCCTGCTCCGCCGGTCCGAACGCGTGGCCGCCCACCGGACCGAGGGGGCGCACAGGAGCAGTCGTACGGAGGGGGTCGTGCGCCGGTCAAACGACTGAATCCGGCACACACAACCGTATGTTTTCAGCCAACTTCTCACCCCTGTCGATTCCTTGGCGAATTGGCCGATCAACCCCCTTGCCATCAGGCAAGAAGAGACCACGCGGTACGCTTCCACCCGATAGGGACGGGCCACGAACGGGGGGCACACTTCCCTGCACGGCCCGGGGGTGGAACGCTTCGTGATCGAATGCTTCCCGCCAAGTGGCCATGTCGACATAGCGCTGGTTGGTCAACTTGGCACGACGGCACCACGAGACGCAGTAGATTCGATCTTGAGTGCCGAAGACTGGGGACTCGTGCAAGACCGAGGGGAAATGTGCAGGAGCGACAGGCCCGTAAGGACCAGGAAGACGCGAACACCGAGGGGGGCTTAGCGTCATGAGCCAGGACTCCGCCGCCGCAACGGAGGCTGTACAGAAGCTCGGCGGACGACGACGTCGGGAAGTCGTCGCCGTCCTGCTGTTCAGCGGCGGCCCCATCTTCGAGAGCTCCATCCCGCTCTCCGTGTTCGGGATCGACCGGCAGGACGCGGGAGTTCCGCGCTACCGACTTCTCGTCTGCGGCGGGGAGGAGGGGCCGCTGCGCACCACCGGCGGGCTCGAACTCACCGCGCCCTACGGGCTGGAGGCGATCAGCAGGGCAGGCACCGTCGTGGTGCCCGCCTGGCGTTCGATCACCTCGCCACCGCCCGCCGAGGCGCTGGACGCGCTGCGCCGCGCCCATGAGGAAGGGGCCCGCATCGTCGGGCTGTGCACCGGCGCGTTCGTGCTCGCCGCCGCGGGGCTGCTGGACGGCCGTCCCGCGACCACGCACTGGATGTACGCACCGACGCTGGCCAAGCGCTACCCGTCGGTCCACGTCGATCCGCGCGAGCTGTTCGTCGACGACGGCGATGTGCTCACCTCCGCCGGGACAGCGGCAGGAATCGATCTCTGTCTGCACATAGTCCGCACGGACCACGGCACCGAGGCCGCCGGGGCACTGGCCCGCCGGCTCGTTGTGCCCCCGCGGCGCAGTGGCGGTCAGGAGCGCTACCTCGACAGGTCTTTACCCGAGGAGATCGGCTCCGACCCGCTCGCCGAGGTCGTGGCCTGGGCGCTGGAGCACCTCCACGAGCAGTTCGACGTGGAGACGCTCGCCGCGCGCGCCTACATGAGCAGGCGGACCTTCGACCGGAGGTTCCGTTCGCTGACCGGCAGTGCACCGCTCCAGTGGCTGATCACCCAGCGCGTGCTGCAGGCGCAGCGGCTGCTGGAGACGTCCGACTACTCGGTCGACGAGGGCGCGGGCCGCTGCGGCTTCCGCTCGCCGGTCGCGTTGCGCGGACACTTCCGGCGCCAGCTGGGCTCCTCCCCCGCCGCGTACCGGGCCGCGTACCGGGCCCGCCGTCCGCAGGGCGGACCCATGGAGCCGGTGGTGACGGCGATCGAGACGGTCGTGCCCGCACAGGGCACCGCGAGCCGGAGGGCCGGCCTGAAGGCGACCCCGTCGGGCCCTCCGGCCGCAGCCTCCACGGCGGCCGGGGCGGGGCAGCCGGAGCACGGGAAGCCGGGCTCCGACGCATACGCCACCGGGCGCCCGACCCTGCCGGGGCAGCGCAGCGCCCCGTAGGGTGGGACGTATGAACGATCGCATGGTGTGGATCGACTGCGAGATGACCGGGCTCTCGTTGACGGAAGACGCACTCATCGAGGTGGCCGCACTGGTCACCGACTCGGAGTTGAACGTGCTCGGCGAAGGGGTGGACATCGTGATCCGCCCGCCGGACAGGGCCCTGGAGACGATGCCCGAGGTGGTGCGGCAGATGCACACCGCCTCGGGTCTCCTCGACGAGCTGGCCGACGGCACCACGCTCGTCGACGCCGAGGCCCAGGTGCTGGCCTATGTGCGCGAGCACGTGAAGGAGCCGGGCAAGGCACCGCTCTGCGGGAACTCGGTCGGTACCGACCGGGGATTCCTGGCCCGGGACATGGCGGCCCTGGAGGGCTACCTGCACTACCGGATCGTCGATGTGTCCTCGGTCAAGGAGCTGGCCCGCCGCTGGTACCCGAGGGCGTACTTCAACAGTCCGGAGAAGAACGGCAACCACCGGGCCCTCGCGGACATCCGCGACTCCATCACGGAGCTGCGGTACTACCGGGAGGCGATCTTCGTACCGCAGCCCGGCCCGGACTCGGAGCAGGCCAAGGCCATCGCGACACGCCTGACGGCGCCGCCGTCGTAGGACCTCGGGAAGCCGCTGGTCACGGGCGTTTCAAGGTCCGGGATCAGCGGCTGAACAACTGGGGCGCGAGCACCCTCTCGGACCCTGTACACTTTTTCTCGGCCGGTCAGAAAAGACCGGACACGGTGGGTATAGCTCAGATGGTAGAGCACCTGGTTGTGGTCCAGGATGTCGCGGGTTCGAGTCCCGTTACTCACCCTGAAGGGAAGGGCCCCGGTCTTCGGACCGGGGCCCTTCGCCATGTGATGCCCCCTCACCGGGGGGCCGAGTGACGGTCGTCACACCGGCATCCGCCCGGCGGCGGACGTCACGACGAGTCGCGGACGATCAGCTCGGTGGGGAGCACGATCTGCGGGCGTTCCAGGTCCTCGCCCGCGATCTCCTGGAGCAGCACCCGGGTCATCTCCCGGCCCATCTCCTCGATCGGCTGACGCACGCTGGTGAGCGCGGGGTCCATGTGGCGGGCCACGGCCGAGTCGTCGAAGCCGACGAGCGCCACATCGTCCGGGATACGCCGGCCCGCCTCACGGAGCACCTGACGGGCGCCCGCGGCCATCACGTCGGAGGCTGCGAAGACCGCGTCGACATCGGGCCGGCGGACCAGCAGGTCGCGCATGGCACGGGCGCCGCCCTCCTCGGTGAAGTCGGCGGGGGCGATCAGCCGCTCGTCCGGGTCGAGACCGGCGGAGGCAACGGCCTCGCGGTAGCCGTCGAGGCGCCGCTGCGCACCGTACACATCGAGGCGTCCGGTGATCGTGGCGATGGACCGGCGGCCCCGGGAGATCAGATGGTCGACGGCGCTGCGTGCGCCCTCGAAGTTGTCCGAGTCGACCGCGGCGAGCGGTTCGGAGGCGGATCTGCGGCCGCTCATCACGGCCGGCATCCCGAGCTGCTCCAGCAGGTCGGGCAGGGGGTCGTCGGCGTGCACGGAGACCAGCAGCACACCGTCGACGCGGTGCGCGGTCAGATACTGGGCCAGCCGCCGGCGCTCGCGGTCGCTGCCCGCCAGGGTGAGCAGCAGCTGCATGTCGGTGTCGGCGAGAGCCGCGCCGACGCCCCGCACGATGTCGGAGAAGTACGGCTCGGCGAAGAAGCGGCTCTCCGACTCGGGCACGACGAGGGCGATGGCGTCCGTGCGGTTCCCGGCCAGGGCACGGGCCGCGCGATTGGGCACGTAACCCAGCTCGGCGACCGCCGCCTCCACCGCCTCACGGGTGTGCGCGCTGACCCGTGGTGAACCGTTGATGACCCGCGAGGCGGTACCGCGCCCCACCCCCGCTCGTGCCGCGACTTCTTCGAGCGTGGGCCGCCCACCGCTCCGTACTCGCGCTACCGTCATGGCCGCCTCCCGTTTCGCGGTCAATTTCTCACAGTCGGATAACCAAACCAAGTCCCGATGTGGGATCCCTTGACACTCCACCGGGCCGACCGCCCGCACCGCAGCATCCCTTTGGGAGCGCTCCCACCTTACGCGCGTGGTCGCGGGCCGCGCAGCGTCCGGAGGGCCCAAAGACCCAGCTGCCGGGTGGAAACGGCTGAGACCCGGCGCAGGGCCGGGTCTCAGAGCCTGTCGGGTGACCTTCGATCGGAAAGCGGACGCGGTCTGGCAACGCGGGAAGCGTGCGTGCCAGGGCGTGGCCGCCCGATCAGAGGTCACCCGACAGGCTCTCAGGGTTCCGCGCGAGTCAGGACGCGTCGGCCGGGGGAAGCGCGTGGCGGCGGATCACATCCGCGTACCAGTGGGCGCTCGCCTTGGGGATGCGGCGCTGGGACGCGTAGTCCACGTACACCGCACCGAACCGCTTGGAGTACCCGTACGCCCACTCGAAGTTGTCCATCAGCGACCACAGGAAGTAGCCGCGGACGTCCGCGCCGTCGGCGACGGCACGCTGCACGGCGTCGAGATGGCCGCGCAGATACTCGATCCGCTCGGGGTCCTCGACCCGGCCCTCGGGCGAGACGTAGTCGTCGAAGGCTGCGCCGTTCTCGGTGACCATCAGCGGCAGCCCGGGGTGGTCACGGGTGACGTCCATCAGCAGGTTGTACAAGCCGTCGGGGTCGATCGACCAGTTCATCGCGGTGCGCGGCTTCCCCTCGGAGAGGTGGAAGGCGACATGCTCGGAGCCGGGCCACGGGGAGTAGTCGCTGGCGCCGTGGCCGTCGTTGCGCGAGTCGCCGGCGCCCTCGGCAGGCGTGGAAACCAGCGTCGGCGTGTAGTAGTTGACGCCCAGGAAGTCGACCGGGCGGGAGATCGCGGCCAGGTCCCCGTCGTGGACCAACTGCGACCAGTCGACGATGTGCGAGGTGTCGGCGATCAGGTCCTCGGGGTACTCGCCCCGCAGCATCGGCCCGGTGAACACCCGGTTGCCCACCGCGTCGATCCGACGGGCGGCGTCCACGTCGGCCGCGCTGTCGGTCAGCGGGCGGACCTGGTGGAGATTGAGGGTGACCGAGGTCTGTGCGCCGGCGGGGAGTTGACCGCGCAGCACCTCGATCGCCCGGCCATGGGCGAGGTTGAGGTGGTGGGCCGCCCGCAGGGCGGACACGGCCTCGGTGCGGCCGGGAGCGTGCACACCGGAGCCGTAACCGAGGAAGGCCGAGCACCACGGCTCGTTGAACGTGGTCCACATGCCGACGCGGTCGCCAAGGGCGCCGGCCATGATGGCGGCGTAGTCGGTGAAACGCTCGGCGGTCACCCGCTGCGGCCAGCCGCCCGCGTCCTCCAGCTCCTGGGGAAGGTCCCAGTGGTAGAGCGTGGCGACGGGTGTGATGCCGGCTTCGAGCAGCTCGTCGACAAGCCTGCGGTAGAAGTCCAGGCCGCGCTCGACGGCGGGGCCCCGGCCGGTGGGCTGCACCCGGGACCAGGAGGTGGAGAAACGGTAGGCCTTCAGCCCCAGTTGCTTCATCAGCTGCACGTCGTCGCGGTAGCGGTGGTAGTGGTCGGCGGCGATGTCGCCGGTGTCCCCGTTGCGGACCCTGCCCGGTGTGCGGCTGAAGGTGTCCCAGATGGAAGGGGTGCGGCCGCCCTCGGCGGCGGCCCCCTCGACCTGGTAGGCGGCGGTGGCCGCCCCCCAGACGAAACCGGTCGGGAAGTCCGTTGCCTCGGGTGCCCGCTTCGGGGCGATGTCGGGTCGTACGGCAGTCATTCGGGAGCGCTCCCAAGAATGGACGAACAGAGTCAGGGAAAGAGTGGGACTCCGGGTCCCGTACGGCATGCGGTCAGGCGCAGGCCGTACGGCACGCCAGGGAAGGGCCGGGTGACGTCACGTCAGCCCTTGACGGCGCCGGACATGATCCCCCCGACGATCTGCTTGCCGAAGATCACGAACACCACGAGCAGCGGCAGCGTGCTGATCAGCGCGCCGGCCATCACGATGCTCTGGTCGGGGGTGTACGAGGCGCTCAGCTGGCCGAGGGCCACCTGGAGCGTGGGGTTCTGCTGATTCAGTGCCAGGTAGGGCCAGAAGAAGTCGTTCCACGCCTGTACGAAGGTGAGCATCCCGAGCACCATCATCGCGGGACGGGCCACCGGGAGCACGACGCTCAGCACGATACGGAAGTTGTTCGCGCCGTCGACCTTGGCGGCCTCGATGAGCTCGTACGGCAGCGCCTCGGACAGGTACTGGCGCATGAAGAACACGCCGAACGCACTCACCAGGGTCGGGAAGATCACCGACTCCAGATTTCCGCCCCAGCCGATGTCGGACATCATCATGAACAGCGGGACGACGCTGAGCTGCGGCGGGATCGTCAGAGTGGCGATGACCGCGGTCATCAGTCCGCTGCGGCCCCGGAACCGCATCTTGGAGAAGGCGTAACCGGCCAGCGTGCAGAAGAAGAGCGTCGCTGCCGTGATGCAGCCGGAGACGATGACGCTGTTGACGATCGCCTTGCCCAGATGTGCCTGGTTCCAGGCCGCGTCCAGGTTGTGCATCAGCCGGCCGCCCGGCAGGAAGGGCGGTGTGGAGGCCAGCACCGCGTCCTGCGTGTGGGAGGCGGCCACCAGGGTCCAGTACAGCGGCAGGAGCGAGCCGATGCCGACGACGGCCAGGGCGATATAGGCGAACGGGCCACCCTGCAACTGCTTGCCTGCGCCCGGCTTGAACCGGCTCGGGCGCCGAGGCGCCCGGTGGGCCGTGTGCGGGACGCCGATCTCCGGGGCTTTGGTGGGGCTGGTCATGGTCATTGGATATCGCTCCCGGTCAGACCGCGGATGTGCGTACGAAGCGGCCGATGAGCCAGTTGACCGCGGCGATGATCAGCAGGAGGGCGAGCATCGCCCAGGCCACTGCTGCGGCAGGACCGAGATGCCCGAGGTTCCAGCCGTAGTTGTAGAGGTAGACGCTGAGCGTCTCGTACTGATTCTCGTTGCCGCCCGTGGCGCCGAGCGTGCCGCCCTCCAGCAGCAGTGGCTCACCGAACAGCTGCATGGAGCCGATGGTCGAGATGACGATCGTGAACAGGATCGTGGGCCGCAGCGAGGGGATGGTCACCTTGCGGAACTGCTGCCATCGCGAGGCACCGTCGAGCGAGGCGGCCTCGTACAGATCGCTCGGCACGGCCTGCATGGCGGCGAGGTAGATCAGCGTGTTGTAACCGGTCCAGCGCCAGATCACGATGACGGAGATCGCGATCTTGGACGTCCAGTGCCCGTTGGCCCAGTTGGTGTCGCCGAAGCCGACGAACTCCAGCGCCCAGTTCAGCAGACCGCCGTCGGCCCGGAAGACCAGGGCGAAGACCAGGGCCGCGGAAGCCACGGAGGTGGCGTACGGGGTGAGGATGACCGTCCGCCAGAAGGTGCTGGCGCGCAGCTTGTAGTTCAGCAGGTGCGCCAGGCCCAGCGCGACCAGCAGCTGCGGGACCGTCGACATGACGCCGATGAGGAAGGTGTTGGTGACGGCGGTCCAGAACTCGCTGTCATGCAGGATCTTGTCGAAGTTGTCCCAGCCGACCCACTCCATCTGGTCCAGGCCGGTCATCTCCACCCGGTGCAGGGCGATCCAGCCGGTATAGAGCAGCGGATAGAGCCCGAAGGCGCCGAAGACGAGGAAGAACGGGGCTATGTAGGCGTACGGCGATGCCTTGTCGTCGAACCGCCACAGCCGACGCCGCCACGCCTGCCGGCGGGGGTCGGCCTGCGGCTGCTGGGAGCCTCTGGGTGGCGGGGCACATGCGTCCCGGGCGGGAGTCGAGGTGGCCACGGGCGGGAGTCCTTCCCTGGTTGCTTGGGGTACCCGGGTACTGGGGGCGCCCCGGCAGAGGCTGGGGTGTGGGTGGTTGCTCACGGTCGTGGATGTCCACGGGTGGCCGGAGGTGCCCCGGACCGGGCCAGGTCCACGGCGGGCCCGAGAGGTACCCCGTGGTGTGTCCGGGCACGCCGTGGAGAGGCCGATGAGCACCCGGCACCCCGGACAGCCCCTGGGTGCGGAGGCGGGCCGGGTGGTCGGGAGCGCGCAGGTGCGGGCGGCCCGGTGGCCGCCCGCTGCCGCGACGGTCAGCCGATCGCCTTGTCGATCGCGCCGGTCGCGGCCTTCCACGCGTCGTCCGGGCTGGTGCCGCGCTGCTCCATGTTGTTGATCTGGGTGGAGATGGTGTCCTTGATGGCGCCGTCCTTCGGGCCGAGAACGGTCTCCGGGATCGACGTGGCCTCGCCGGCGTAGATCTGGCCGATCGGGGCGTCGTTGAAGTACGGCAGCGTCGCGTTCTTCACGTCCGGCAGCTCGTACGCACCCTTGTTGGACGGGAAGCTACCGATCGCCTTGAAGACAGCGGCCTGCTGCTCGGGGGCGGTCAGCCACTTGACGAGCTTGGTGGCCTCGTCGACGTTCTTGCCCGACTTGGGCACGGCGAGGAACGAGCCACCCCAGTTGGCGGCGGTCGCACCGGGCGCGGTGGTGATGTTCCACTTGCCCTTGTTGCCGTCACCGGCGTTGATCGAGATCTGACCGGCCATCCATGCGGGGCAGGCCACGGTGGCGGCGGTGCCCTTGCGCAGTGCGGCCTTCCACGGGTCGGTGAACTGGGCGAGGCCCTGGGTCAGCTTCTTCGACGCCGCCTCGGCCGCAAGGTCCCAGCCCTGCTTGACGCTGGGGCTTTCCTTGTAGATCGGCTTGCCGCTCTCGTCGTAGTACTGCTTCGCGTTGGAGCTCACCACGGCGTTGAACATCGCGCTCGCGGAGTCCATGAAGAAGGTGCCCCTGGGGGCATTCTTCTTGTACTCCTCGCCGAGCTTGAGGTAGTCCTCCCAGCCGCCGGCGACCCGCTTGGCGACCTCCTCGCGGTCGGTCGGCAGACCGGCCTGCTTGAAGAGGTCGGAGTTGTAGCAGAGGGACATCGGACCGATGTCTGTGCCCGCACCGATCACCGCGCCGTCTGCCGTGGTGGCCTGCTTCTCCTTCCAGGACACCCAGTCGTCGACGTTGATCACCTTGCTGAGGTCGGCGAAGGAGGACGCCTTGGTGTCGACGATCTCCTTGATCCGGCCGACCTCGATGCCCTGGACGTCCGCCAGACCGCTGCCCGAGTTCAGCTGCTGGAGCAGCTTGGGGTAGTAGACCTTCTCATCGGAGGTGACGTCCTCCTTGACCGTGATGTTCGGGTTCAGCTCGTGGTACTTGGCGAAGAGACCGGCTTCCTTGTAGCCGAACTGCCCGAAGTCGGCAACGGTCAGCGTGATCTTCCCATTCGCGCCGGAGCCTGTGTTGTCCGATGAATCCGAGTCGCTGCTGCAGCCGGTCAGCAACAGGGCCGTGACTGTCAGGCCCGTGGTGGCCAGAACCGCGGCTCTGCGGCTTCGACCGGCGACGGTGCGGGTGATACGCATTCCACTACTCCTTGTTCCAGGGTGGGACTGGCGTTCTGACTGCGCGGCATACGCGCTGGTGTGCGCTGGTGTGTGCGGGTGCCGGGTGGTGCAAGGGGGGAGAACACGGGCAGTGCCGTTCGCGCGAGAAAGCCTCAAGCGATGTGGGAGCGCTCCCATGCGTCGATGCCGGAAGGTTCCTGCCTTGAAGGGGTGGGTGTCAAGAGTTGAAGACGCTTCCGTTGCCCGAGTGTGTCCTGCAAGTCACGAGACCGTGTCCCACCGAAGGCTTGCCAAAGCAGATGAACGCAATCTCCGGGCCGGCAGGCTCTTGAATTCCAGCAGGTCAAAGGCTTGTTGCCGAACGATCACAGAATCGGCCGGCGGAAGTCCCCGCCGGCGCGCCACAGGCGCCCCGGCTCCGGGAAACGGTTCCCGTCCCACCTCGTTCGCACGGGAGGGCCCGCCGGAAGGTGAACGAGGTGCGGTGTCCGAGGGCGGCTCCGGTCCGCCTGTGCGTTCTTTCCCCGAAGCCGACACCCGGGACATCGCCCGGCAGCACGCGCGGAGGCAGATGCCGCGGGCTCAGACCTCGAGCGCCCTTGCCGGCGTGCGCTCCAGTTCCGTCCGGGCCGCCCGGCCGGCCGACTCCGCGTCGCCCGCCACCACGGCACGGACGAGCGCGTCATGGGTGTCGTCACGGTGGTTAAGACCGGCCGAGCACGGTCGCGCACAACGACCATCCGCCGGCGGTCGACATCGTCTGATCAGCGGAGCGCAGAACCAGTGCGACGCGGAGTCACTGGAACGCGGAGGACGGCGGCACCGGTGACGGACGGGCGTCCGCATCGCGCACCGCAGCCGCGCCGCCGGTGAAGTCGGCGAGTTCCCGGCCGTGTTCGACGCGTCCTGGGTGCGGGTCGGTGGCGACCCTGCGGGTCAGTTCGGCGACCCTGAGCGGCAGCCCGGAGGCGAGCAGCACGGCGTTGCCGAAGCGGCGGCCGCGCAGCACCGCCGGGTCGGCGGCGAGGGCCAGTTCGGGGAAGACGGCGGCGACGGTGGCGATCTGGCCGCGGAGATGGGCCAGCGGCGGGCCGTCGGCGAGATTGGCCACGTACTGCCCGGTGGGCTTCAGCACCCGGCGTACGTCGGTGAGGAACTCGGTGCTGTTGAGGTGGGCGGGGGTTCGGGATCCGCTGAACGCGTCGGCGATGACGAGGTCCGCCCAGTCGTCCGGGATCTTCCCGAGCCCGGCGCGGGCGTCGGTGGAGCGGACCCGGATCCGGGCCTGCGGGTCCAGGGGCAGCTCCCGGCGGACCAGCTGGACGAGCGCCGCGTCCAGCTCGACTATCTGCTGGGTGGAGCGGGGGCGGGTCGCGGCGATGTAGCGGGCGAGGGTGAAGGCGCCGCCGCCCAGGTGCACGACGTGCAGGGGCTGCTGCGCGGGAGCGGCGAGATCCGCGATGTGGCCGATCCGGCGCTGGTAGGAGAAGGAGAGGTGCGAGGGGTCGTCGAGGTCGACATGGGACTGAGGGGCGCCGTCGAGGTTCAGCGTCCAGGCACGGGGGCGCTCCCGGTCGGGTATCAGCTCGGCGAGACCGCCGTCGACCGCCTCGGCGAGGGTCTCCGGCCTGCGGTCGGAACGCTTCCGGGCGTTCTCGCCACCGCTGGATGCTCCTCGACGTGCCACTGCTGTTTCCCCTGCTCACTGCTCATCGCTCCGGTGCCGGACCGGCACCGGAGGGGACCACTCCCCCGGCCATTATGAGCTCAGCAGCAGTTGTCGGCCGCCTCGATCAGCCGGGCCGCCTGGTCGAGGGCGGCCCGCAGCGCGGCAGGGTCGGTGACCGGGGCGTCGGCGGCGGGCGGCAGCAGCCAGCCACTGCCGGAGACCGGCGGCTCGGCGGGAATGCGGAGCCCGCGGCCGCTCGTCTGCGTACAGGCGCTGCCCGGTACGTCCCAGGCCTCGGCGGTGCCCGGCGGCACCAGGAAGCCGAGGGTGTCGCAGGTGCCGTCGTGCAGGACCGGGCCGACTGCCTCCTGATCGGCGCCGCGGCGCAGGATGTCGACGGCCTCGAGGCCCTGGCGGGCGGGGACGGTCACCAGCTCGCAGGGCCCGGGGGCGGTGAGCGGCAGGGGCTCCGCCACGGCGGCCTCGGGGGCCGGGGGCCGGGATGCGGCGGGTTCGGGGGTCGCGGGTTCGGGGGTGGCGGGTTCGGGGGTGGCGGGTTCGGGGGTGGCGGGTTCGGGGGTGGCGGGTTCGCGCTCCGCAGCCCCGGAACCGGTCGTCGTCGTGCTCGTCGTCGCAGTCGTCCGCGAGCCGGTCTCCGTGCCGAGATGCAACAAGGGACCTCTCCTCTCATCGCCGGGCGGAGCCAGACTCCGTCTCCACATGGCCCAACGCGTCGACTACGTCAAGGGCTACGGTGCCACGCCGCCGCAAAGGATGGCAGTTCATGGCGGATCGCGGGCGAAATATCCGTTTTGTAGGCAAACACTGCGTGTGCGGTCCGTCACAGCAGGTACCTTCTTGCTCCGCCGGGACACCGGAAACAGGCCCGGCTTGCACCAGAGAGGGCCCAGCCATGGTGTCGACAGGGGCAGTTCCCAACCTCGCCTTCCGGCGGCTGCGCGGACCGCGCTCCGCCGGGGAGTTCGCTGCCGCGGTGCGCAGATCCGCCCGCGAGATCGGCGAGCAGGTCGCGTGCGACGCCCGGTACATCGGACGCGTGGAGTCCGGCGAGATCCGCTGCCCCAACTACGCGTACGAACGAGTCTTCCTGCACATGTTCCCCGGGGCGACCCTGGCGGACCTGGGCTTCTCGTCGCGCGAGACAGTACGCGGCCGAGGGGCGCGCGCCACCGCCGAGATCCCCGACACCCCACTGCCCCCCACGCTCCACAGCGACACCGACGAGGAGAGCGACGTGCTGCGTCGCGTATTCATGACCAGCGGCACCACCGCGATGGCGGCCGCATCCCTGGGCTTCGGCCTCGGCACCACCGGCACCGCCGCCGCTGCCGTACCGGCACAGCGACCCGCACAGCGACGGGTCGGCGAGGCCGAGGTGACCGCCGTCGAGAAGGCGGTACGGCAGATCAGGCTGCTGGACGACCGGCACGGCGGCGACGGCCTCTACCGACGGGCCGCGCAGCCGCTGAGGGCGGCCTACGCGCTGCTGGACGAGGGGACGACCACCCGCCGCTCCACGTCCGACCGGTTGCATGCCGGGGCGGGTGAGCTGGCCATCTCGGTGGGGTGGCTGGCCCATGACTCGGGGCGTTTCGAGGACGCCCGCTCGCACTACGCGGAGGCGCTGGCGACGGCACGGCTGGCCGGTGACGCGGCGCTGGAGGCGCATGCGTTCTGCAACGCGTCGTTCCTGGCCAGGGACACGGGGCGGCCGCGGGAGTCGGTACGGGCGGCGGAGGCCGGGCAGCGGGCGGCGACGCCGCTGGGCTCACCGCGACTGCTGGCGCTGCTCGCACTGCGGGAGGCGGGGGGCCGGGCGGGGCTCGGTGATCGCAGCGGCTGCGAGCGGGCGCTGGGGCGGGCGCACGAGGCCTTCGGACGGGGGACGCGCGATGCCGACCCGGAGTGGATGACGTTCTTCCGGGAAGCGGAGCTGGAGATGCTGGAGGCGCAGTGCTGGTCGGCGCTGGGTGACTGGCCGCGGGCGGCGCGTCATGCGCGACGGGCCACACAGCTGCAGGCCCCGCACTTCACCCGGAACCTGGCGCTGTACCGGGCCGAACTGACGACGGACCTGGCGCATGCCGGGGCCGCGGCGGAGGCGGCCGCGACGGGGCACCAGGTGCTGGACCTGCTCGACCAGGTGCAGTCGTCCCGGATCCGGGCGATGTTGGCGGGGGCGGTGCGGGTGTTGCGGGCACAGCGCGGGTCACCGGAGGTGGCGGGGCTTCTGGAGCGGTGCGGAGAGATGGGGGTGTAACGGCCTCCCCCGCGAAGCGCCCACCGCACCTCCGGGCAACGGCGGGACCTACCGGTCCAGGTGACCCGTGTCGTTCCAGCGTTCCAGCGCCGGCGCCCCGTACGCCCACCCCAGGACCGACAGCGACGTCGGGTCCAGCCGGATGCGGGACGCGAACGACACGTCCTCGCCCAGCCACCGCGCCCCCAGCGCCCGCAGGATGTGACCGTGCGCGAAGACCAGCACGTCGCGGTCGGCCGAGCGCGCCCAGGCCACGATCTCGTCCGCGCGGGCGGACAGTTCGGAGAGGGTCTCGCCCTCCGGCACCCCGTCGCGCCAGATGAACCAGCCCGGCCGGATCGCCTGGATCTCGGCCGGGGTCATGCCCTCGTACGCCCCGTAGTCCCACTCCATGAGCGCGTCCCACGGCTGCGCCCGGTCCGCGAAACCGGCTATCTCGCAGGTCTCCCTGGCGCGGACGAGCGGGCTGGTCCGGACCTCGAGGCCCGGCAGGTCCGCCCACGGTTTCCGGTGCAGCCGCTCGCCCAGCAGCTTGGCGCCCTCGCGGCCCGCGTCGAGCAGAGGGATGTCCGTCCTGCCGGTGTGATTGCCCTTGACGGACCATTCCGTCTGGCCGTGCCGGGCGAGCAGGATACGCGGTGCCATGACGGCTCCCCCTGAGATGTGGATCGGAGAAAACGACAACAGGAACGGGTCATCCGCCTTTGTCCATCATCGCTCACGTGCCCGGGAGGCAACCTCCGGGGCCGCATCGGCGTCCCTATCCCCCGCGGAGAAGGTTCCGCGCGCACGGGGCATCCACAGGGGACCCCCCGGGGGGATTCGCCACCGACCCGCGCCGTACGGTTGAACGCCTGCCGTCGGACGCATGAACACATGATGGAGAGCATCCGGATGTCGCTTGCCACCGCCGCGCCCGCGTCGCGGCACCGGCCTCGATGGTGGGCCGAGCTGCCGCTGATCGCGATCGTGTACGCGATCTACTCGGTCGGCCGGCTGCTGGTCCGAAGCGATGTGTCGACCGCCGTCGACCACGGGCTGCGCATACTTCATCTGGAGAAGATGCTCTTCCTCAACGCCGAGCACCCGCTCAACCGCTTGATGACGGCCCATCCGGTGATAGGCATACCCTCCGACTTCGTGTACGCCTCACTGCATTACGTGGTCACCCCGGCCGTCCTGGTCTGGATCTACCGGCGGCGCGCGGCCGCGTACCGCGCCGCCCGCACCTGGCTGATGACGTCCACGCTGCTCGGTCTGATCGGTTTCGCGCTGATGCCGACCTGCCCGCCGCGGCTGCTCCACGCCACACACGGCTTCGTCGACACCATGGCCCAGTACAGCTCGTACGGCTGGTGGGGCGCCGAGGCGAGTGCGCCGCGCGGCATGGGCTGGATGACCAACCAGTACGCGGCGATGCCGAGCCTGCACGTCGGCTGGGCGCTGTGGTGCGGGATCCTGCTGTGGCGCCACGGCAGGCACCCGCTGCTCCGGGCCGCGGGTGTCGTGTACCCGCTCCTCACCACGTTCGTCGTGATGGGCACGGCCAACCACTACTTCCTCGACGCGGTCGCGGGCGCCGCGGTGATGGGCGTCGGGGCGCTGCTCACCACGCCGGTGATGCGGCTCGTCGACCGGATCAGGGCAGCGGTAGGGGCCCGCAACGCTGCGGCCGTCCCGGTCACGAAGTCCCCTGTTGTCAGTGCCGGATGCAAGACTTCCGCGGGTGAGCGAATTCCCGGCCAGCGGACCTCCTCCGCAGACTCCATCGATGTCGCAGCATCGGCCGACGCAGCAGGCGACGACACTCCGGCAGCGGCTCGCTGAACTGCGCGGTCCCGCCGTCGCGCCGCATCCGCTCGATGCCCGCGCGCTGGCCGCGCTCGCCGCCAACCCCGGCTGCAAGCGGCGCGCCCTGCTGGACGGCGCCGGGGTGGACAAGGCCGCACTGGCGACCGCGCTCGGCTCTCCCGCCGCGTTCGGTCAGTCACAGTTCGCTTTCATGCGGGGCAACGCGTTCGAGGCGAGGGTCAAGGCCGACGGCGGCACGGAGCTGATGCGCCTGCTGTACGAGCGGCTCGGCGGGGGCGGCGAGGCGCCGCGCGAGGTCCGGGTACCGGATCTGGCGGCGGCGGGTCCCGAGGGCCGTGCGGCACGTACGGCACTGGCGCTGCGGGAGGCGACCGAGGCGGGTGGCTGGGCTCTGCTCGATCACCCGATGCTGGCCCTGGAGGTGGCGGGCTCGCCCGCCTATCTGGAGCCGGACGCGGTGGTGGTGCACCCCGACGGCCGGTGGACGGTCGTGGAGATCAAGTCGTTTCCCGTGATCGACAGTTCGGCGGACGCGGCGAAGGTCGGCGCGGCAGCCCGGCAGTCGGCGGTGTATGTGCTGGCGCTGGAGCGCATCGCGGCGGTAACGGCGGGGGCGGAGGTCGGCCACCGGGTGCTGCTGGTCTGCCCGAAGGACTTCTCCAATCTGCCGACGGCGTCGGTCGTCGACGTGCGCAAGCAGCGCGCGGTCACCCGCCGCCAGCTGACCCGGCTGACCCGGGTCGAGGACATCGCGGCCGCCCTGCCCGAAGGCACCACCTTCGACCCGGAGTGCTCCGCGCAGGATCTGACGGCCGCGGTCGACGCGGTCACGGCGGCGTACGCACCGGAGTGCCTGGCCGCGTGCGAACTGGCCTTCCACTGCCGGGCGAAGGCGCGGGCGGCCGGCGCGGTGGAGGCACTGGGGCGGAGCGTACGGGGTGAGCTCGGCGGTCTGACGACGGTGGGCGCGGTACTGGCCGCGGCGGCGGGCAAGGAAGGCGATCCGGCCGACCCCACGGTCGCCGCCCTGCGCCGCGCCGCGGCCCTGCGCGCGGAGGCGCTGGAGCACCGGGGCGCGCCCCTGGAAGGCCCGGCATGTCTCTGATCAGCACCCTGGCGCGGCTGGAGGCCGTGGAGAGCGGGCGGGCGCAGCCGATGGCCACCGTCCGGCACCGTCATCTCACCGGTGCGCCGCTCGTTCTCGTACCGCTGACCACCGCCGGTGAGACGGGCGCCCCGCTCGGCGCCCTCGTCGGAACGGACCGGGACGCGCCCCGGCTGCTCGCCGTGGCCCAGCCGCGCGACCGCGATCTGCGGTTCGCCTTCCTCGCCGAGCTGGCCGAGGTGGTCCTGCCGCACATCGAGACGTACACGGACGTGGTGGAGCCCGCCGAGCGCAACCAGACCGATCCCGAGACCGGAAAGAAGGTCAAGGTCGAGGTCGAGTTGTGCACGGACGCGCCGCAGTTGATCGTGCCGAGCCGGGCGGGTCTCGACTTCGTACGGCTGCTGGGCCGGTCCATGCGGTTCCGGCGCACCGCCGAGGACGACCCGGACACCCCGTACCCGGCGCCGGCCCGGGTCCCGCTGCTGGGCCGCTGGCTCACGCATTACGGGGAGCGGGCCCGGGTGCCGGGTTCCTCGCTGCTCCTCGCCATGACCGATCTGCTGAACCGGCACTGGGCGACCGGGCAGTCCACGCTGGAGGACCAGCATCTGGGGGCGCTGCTCGCCTGGATCGACCCTGCGGTCGGCGAGTCCGGTGCGCAGGCCGCGCTCCGGGCCGAGCTGCAGCGGGACGCCGGTGGCCAGCTGCTCTGCCCGCCCGCCGGTCCGGCGACGGACCCGGCGTTCGACAACCGGCTGCTCGCGCCCGCGATCGAGACGTACGACCGGGCGCGCACGTCGCTCGCGGCGGCCGAGGACGGCCTCGCGGCCGACGCCCGGCTCGCCGGACTGACCGCCGCCGAGCGGGAGATCAGGTCGCTGCTGGCCGGGGTGGCGCGGCCGGCCTGGGACGCGGTGTGGCGGGGGCTCGACCTGATGCGGGAGCTGCCGGCCGGGTCCAGGACCGAGGACCGGTGGACCCGGGACCGGTGGTCGTTCACCGGCCACCGGGACCGGGTGCGGGCCGGGGAGCCGCCGCAGCCGCGCCGGGACGACGCGGTGACGGCGGCGGCAAAGCTGGCCTCGCGGGAGACGGCGCAGGCGCAGTTGGAGGCGCAGGAGGCACTGGACGACCCGCTGGTGCTCGCGGGGCGCCGGCTGGCCGGTGAGGCGTTCGTCGGGAAGGTGGCCGAGGTGGTGATGGCGTACAGCGAGTCGAAGCGGCCCTCGCCGCGTCCGCTGGTCACGGTCCGGACGGGCGAACACCCCCAACTCGGTGAGCGCACGAAGGTGTACCGCACGCTGGACGGCAAGCCGCAGACCGCCGAGTTCGTGGCGTACGCCTCCGAGGATCTCCCGGACGCGGAGGAGCGGCTGCTGGTGCTGCGGATCACCGACCGGATGGGCCGGAGCAAGGAACCGGCCCCGGGTTCGCTGCCGGAGCCGGGCGACCGGATCGTCTGGACCCTGTTCGAGCACGACCAGCGCAGCGGCCCGAAGCTGCCGGACCCGGAGGAGACGCCGTGGACGCACGGCGGCCCGCCGGGCGCCGCCGGACCTTCCGAGAACCCTGACCCCGTGACCCCGGAGGACCTGTTGTGACGGCCGTATTCGATCCGGGCGCCGAGGCGGGGCGGGCCACCGCCCAGATCCTGGACGACACGCTGAACGGAACGGCCCGCGGCATCGTGGTGGACTCCCCGCCGGGCGCGGGAAAGTCGACGCTGGTGGTGCGCGCCGCGCTCGAACTCGCGTCGGCAGGGCGCCCGTTGATGGTGGTCGCGCAGACCAACGCCCAGGTCGACGACCTGGTGGTGCGGCTGGCCGAGAAGGACCCGGGGCTGCCGGTCGGACGTTTGCACAGCAACGACGCGGACCCGTACGACAAGGTGCTGGACGGCCTGGCCAACGTACGGAAGTCGGCGAAGGCCGGGGATCTGGCCGGACTCGATGTCGTCATCTCGACGGCCGCCAAGTGGGCTCATGTGAAGAACGTCGAGCCGTGGGGGCACGCGATCGTCGACGAGGCGTACCAGATGCGCTCGGACGCGCTGCTGGCCGTCGCGGGGCTCTTCGAAAGGGCGCTGTTCGTCGGCGATCCGGGCCAGCTGGACCCGTTCTCCATCGTCGGCGCGGACCAGTGGGCGGGGCTGTCGTACGACCCGTCGGCGAGCGCGGTCTCGACGCTGCTGGCGCACAACCCCGAGCTGCCGCAGCGCCGGCTGCCGGTGTCGTGGCGGCTGCCCGCGTCGGCCGCGCGGCTGGTCTCGGACGCGTTCTACCCGTACACCCCGTTCCGCAGCGGTACGGATCACGGCGACCGGCGGCTGGCGTTCGGGGTCCCGTCGGACGGCTCCGCCCCGGACCGGGTGCTGGACGAGGCCGCGGAGTCAGGCTGGGGCCTGCTCGAACTCCCGGCCCGGCACACCCCGCGCACGGACCCGGAGGCGGTACGGGCGGTGGCCCTGGTGGTCCGCCGGCTGCTGGACCGGGGCGGCGCGGCGACGAGCGAGCGCTCCCCCGACCCGGCCCCGGTGACGGCGGACCGGGTCGCGGTCGGCACGGCCCACCGGGACCAGGCGGCGGCGGTACGGGCGGCGCTCGCCGAGCTCGGTGTGACGGGCGTGGCGGTGGACACGGCGAACCGGCTCCAGGGCCGCGAGTTCGATGTGACGGTGGTCCTGCACCCGCTGTCCGGCCGCCCGGACGCCACGGCGTTCCATCTGGAGACGGGCCGGCTGTGCGTCCTGGCGTCCCGCCACCGTCACGCCTGCATCGTGGTCTGCCGCGCCGGCGTCGCGGACCTGCTGGACGAGCACCCGTCGACGGAACCGGTCCAGCTCGGCGTCACGGTCAAGTTTCCCGACGGGTGGGAGGCGAACCACGCGGTCCTGGCCCACCTCGCGGAACACCGCGTCCCGTGGCGCCCGTAACACTGGCGGATCACGGGCGATGGGCCGTCGGGGGCGTGCGCCGCGCCGGGCGGTGATCCGGTGCGCTCCCGCGCACCGCCCTCGAAGCGCACTTGCGGACGGTTGGACAATGGAGGGTGGCCGTCGGGCCCACCGAAGGAGGAACACCACATGGCACAAACCGAGCGGAAGGAGCAGCAGCGGCTGCGCCCCGCGCCCCTGCTCTTCGAGCCGACGGCGGCCGTCGCCGACCCCGAGCACTTCTTCGACCTGGAGTCGATGGACGACCCGGAGGAGCTGCTGGCCCGCGCCACCGAGCTGACGCTGGCCTTCCGCGCCGCGACCGACCGGGCGACCGAGTTCCAGGCCGTCGCCGCCGCCCAGCTGGCCGATCCGCAGCGGTTCGACCGGCTCACCATGGCGGACATCGCGCAGCGCGCGGAGTGGACCGAGGACTACGCGAAGAAGATGGTCGAGTTCGGCTGGAGTCTGCTGGGCGGCGCGCGGCCGTGACGCCGGAGCGTCCGGCCCCTGGCCCCCTCCGCGTCCGACTCCGGATCCGGCGGCGGGGACTCCGGGTCCGGCCCCGGCTCTCGCTCCGGATCTGACTCCGGGCACAGCCGCTGGCATATGCCCGCGCGCAAGATACTCCTCCCCACCCCACCCTGTCCGGGTTTCCGACAACTCTTGCAATCCACAGTGTCACTACCGGTAAACAGGTAGTCATGAGCGCATGGCTGCCAGACGAGACCACCCTGCATCCCGGCACCGGAACCTGCGCCGGGCGCCGCACCGGCGCCCGCCACGGTGCCGATGTCTTCGCGGTCCTGCGGGACCGAGCCGGTGACCAGACCGCTCAGGTCACCGCGGCCGGAGCGGCCTGGCTGGCCGGCGCCGCCGCGTATCCGCGCTCTACGCTCACCCAGTGGGAGGCCCACCCCGGCTCCCCCGGCGTGCTGCCGTGCGGATCGGCGTTCGACGTGGTCAATGTGCCGGCGCTCTTCGGGCGGCGGATGCTGGAGCACCTGTGGGCCGACGGCCCGGGTTCCGGCCCGGTCGCCACGCACCGCGGGCGGATGCTGCTGTTCGCCGCCCCCGGCACCGCCCAGCGGCTGCCGTCGCTGCTCGACTGGGAGGAGTGGGGCACCAGCCACGAGCAGGCGGCGGAGCACGGCCCCGAGGCGCCCCGGGGGAGGGAGGACCGCGAGGGCAGGGTCCCGCCGCTGCTCTGCCACGGCACCGGTGACGCGGTGACCGTCCCGCCCCTGGCCTGCGACTTCTCCTCGTCAGGGCCCCGCTGGGTGGTTGCCCCCGACACCCGTACCCCTTGGTTGCCGGGCCCCGACGTACTGCTCTGGGCCTGTGTGCGCGTGACCCGCTCCGCGCCCACCGGGTCGGCTCGGATTTCGATTTTTCCTCCCGCCGATCCGGGTGCTAATGTCTACGACGTCAGCAGGCGCCGCTAGCTCAGTTGGTTAGAGCAGCTGACTCTTAATCAGCGGGTCCGGGGTTCGAGTCCCTGGCGGCGCACAGACGGAAGAAGCCCCTCGCGGAAGCGAGGGGCTTCTTCGTTTACCGTCACGGCAGCGTTACGTGCCCGTGGCGATACGGACTGTCCACGCACCCGACGGCGTCCGGTCCGCGACCTCGATCCGGGTGTGCTCGCCGGGGACGGAGTACGTCTCGCCGACCCGCAGCGGGGCGTCCGCGAGCGGCGGGTAGACCGACTGGTCCCAGCAGGCGTCGGTATGGGGGTGGGTGTCGATGACCTGGATCGGCCCGCCGCCGGACGGTGTCTCGTTGCGGACCCGGTAGATCAGCACCCCCTCGCTGCACGTCGCCCGGTCGTTGCCGGTGGCACTGCGGGCCTCCAGCGCCACGGCACTGCCCTCACCGGTCCTGATCACCGCGAGCCGCGTGCCGATGGACGCACCGGGCACCGGCACAGCGGCCATCGACTCCAGGGTGATGTCCTGGTTGTGCTGGATACACGCCACCTGCCTGCGGTCCAGCCAGCCCAGCTTCCACTTGTGCCAGCCGAACAGGTCCGGCGAGAGACCGAACTGGCTGCCCATCACGTCCCAGTCGCCGACGTACGTGTCCCAGTCGCCCTTGCCGTCCGACGGCCGGTGATAGAGGTCCGGCAGGTCGAAGACATGCCCGGTCTCGTGGGCCAGCACGTTCCGGTCCGGTGGATGCTGCTCGAAGACGGTGACGACGCGCCTGATGTCCGCGCCGTCGGCGTGCAGCGGCTGGTCGAAGTTGACGACCTTGGTGGCGTCGGAGTCGACGCCGGGCGCGTCCGGGTCGGCGACCAGATAGACGATGTCGTACTTCGAGAAGTCGACCTGGTCGTCGGCCGCGTCGATCGCGTCGCGCAGATAGGAGCTGCGCCGCTTGTCGTCCCAGTCGCGCTTCATGCCGTACGACGTAGAGCTGTGGGGCATCTGGACCCACTGGCGCTGCGG
The DNA here is from genome assembly GCF_053599875.1 of Streptomyces sp. NPDC005151. NCBI lineage: Bacteria > Bacillati > Actinomycetota > Actinomycetes > Kitasatosporales > Streptomycetaceae > Streptomyces > Streptomyces sp. NPDC005151. Next base: position 28,699 of record NZ_JBSFYR010000030.1, read on the forward strand.
GTGCGGGCGCAGGGTGAACTTCCCGTACGAGGCGCGCCGGAAGAACTGCGTGGTGGCGGGGAAGTAGTCGGCGGCGAGCTCGCCGGGGGTGGTGACGGGGCGGGCGTCGGGGAACGAGAGAAAGATCATGACCGCGTCGAGGGCGTGGTCGGGGCGCGGGTATGCACCGTCCCACTCGTCCAGGCCGAGCGAGTGGTGCGCCCCCGTCCTGGGCAGGGCGCAGGGGCCGGCTTCACCCGTGGCCGCCACGGCCGGACCCGCAACGAGGGAGGTGGAGGCAAGCGCCAGGAGAGAGATCAGACCGGCCACCACACCACGCGGACTCGGTCTCTCCAGTCCCCCGAGCCTGCGCTGAGGCGGCACATCGACCTCCGGGTGCGGGATGCGGATACACGCAATCCACCCTGTGCCGGTTCGGGGGCATTCGCCCTGTTGTGCTGCCCCACTCGGGTCAGCAGTCAGCCTCTCGAAGCCCTTTCACGGACAGTCACAAACGATCACTGCGGCAACGTGAAGGAGACCCAAGATCGACGTGAGGGATCAGAGCCGCGCAGAAATAATCAGTCATGGGCAAACCGGAAAGACGCGCGAATGACCCATGCGGGGTGCTCCCCGGGGTCGCAACGGACGGGAAGCTGGAACGGGCCGGACAACAGCATCTATGCTTCACCACGCTTTCCTGCGTGGTTCCCGCCTCGGACAACGGCGCTCCGCGCGGCGGGCCAGTCCGACCACAACTGTTCAGGACAGAACTGCACGGCGGGAGCGAGCGGTGAGCGGAACCTCCGAAGGGCCGAGGCCCGCGGCAGGCACAGCGCCCCCTACCGTGCGACCATCCGTCACGGAGCGTCACATGGAACCGGTCGGCCCGGGAGCCGTCGACTCCCGCCCGGCCGATTACCGGGCCGCCTTCCGGGGCGCCATGCTGCCGATGGCCGTCGTCGACCACGAGGGCCTGGTCCTGTGTGCCAACGACGCTCTCGGCGGGCTGCTCGGCGCCGATGCCGCGGCGCTGACCGCCCAGTCCGCGTCCGATCTGCTCGACCTCTCCGCCGACGTCCGGACCTGGCATGCGTACCGCGAGGTGCTGCGCGGCCGGCGATCCCGGTTCCGCTGCACCCGCAGGCTCAAGCACCCAGACGGACGCTCGATGTGGGCCGAGATCACCGTCGTGCCGATGCCGGAGACCGGGGCAACAGGCGCGAAGACGGGCGCAGGGACAGAGCCGGAGACCGGAACGGGCGCGCAGACCGGAACGGGCGCGCAGACCGGAACGGGCGCGCAGACCGGAACGGGCGCGCAGACCGGAACCGGGATCACTCCGGGCGCCTCCCCCGTGCTGCTCTCCGTCGCCGACATCAGCGACCGCCACGAGCTGCAGAAGCGGCTGCGCCACCTCCAGACGCACGACCCGGTGACCCGGCTGCCCAACCGGACACTGTTCTTCGAGCGGCTCTCCGCCGCCCTGGAGACTCCGCCGTACCAGGACGACAGCCTCCCGCGGCACAGCCGGATCGGGCTCTGCTACCTCGACCTGGACGGCTTCAAGGCCGTCAACGACACGATGGGGCACCGGATCGGCGACCGGCTGCTCGCCGCCGTCGCCGCCCGGCTCACCGACTGCGCCGAACGGGAGAGCCTGCACCGCACCGGCGGCACACTCGTGGCGCGCCTCGGCGGCGACGAGTTCGCGATCCTGGTCGAGGAGTCCGCCGGGACGCAGCAACTCACCGATCTCGCCCGCGCGGTGCTCGCCGCCCTCCAGAAGCCGTTCGACCTGGCCGGGACACGGCTGACCGTGTCAGCGTCGATCGGGGTGGTGGAGCGGGGCGTCGCCGGGACCTCGGCCACCGGTCTGATGCAGGCCGCCGACACCACGCTGTACTGGGCGAAGGCGGACGGCAAGGCACGCTGGACGCTCTTCGACCCCGAGCGCAACGCGCACCGGATGACACGGCAGGCGCTCTCCTCCACGCTCCGGCCCGCCGTCGAGCGCGGCGAGTTCACCATCGAGTACCAGCCGCTTGTCGGGATGGCCGACGGAGTCGTACGCGGGGTGGAGGCTCTGGTCCGCTGGAACCACCCGCAGTTCGGCATGCTCTCACCGAATCGGTTCGTCGCGATCGCCGAGGAGGACGGCTCGATCGTCCAGCTCGGCCGCTGGGTGCTCCGGTCGGCCTGCCGTCAGGCCCGGCGCTGGCAGCTGGACCATCCGGCCGAGCCGCCGCTCTTCATCAGCGTCAATGTCGCCGTACGGCAGGTCTGGGACTCCGACCTGGTCACCGATGTCGCCGAGATCCTCGCCGAGACCGGCCTGGCCCCCGGACTGCTGCAGCTGGAACTGACCGAGTCAGCGGTGATGGGCTCGGCGGGCCGCCCGCTGGAGGCGCTCCAGACGCTCAGCGACATGGGCGTCCGGATCGCCATCGACGACTTCGGGACCGGCTACTCGAACCTCGCCTATCTGAGCCGGCTGCCGGTCTCCGTACTGAAGCTGGACGGCTCGTTCGTACGCGGCTTCCGGTACGAGGACGGGGCGCACCCCAGCCCGGCCGACGAGACGATCGTCGAGGCGATGGTGCAGCTGGCGCACCGGCTGGGGCTGACCGTCACCGCGGAGTGCGTGGAGACCGCGAGCCAGGCGGAACGGCTGCGGCGGATCGGCTGCGACACGGGGCAGGGCTGGCTCTACTCCCGGGCGGTGGCCCCGGAGCGCATCGCAGAACTCATCGGGACGAGCCCCCTGGGGCTCTGAGAGAGCCGCCCCCGGAACACGGAGCCGAGCTCCTCTAAAAGGGCAGAACGGTCAGCACCGACCGGCCCGCACAGACCTCAGCCACGCAACCGGTACGCATCCGCGATCAGGTCGTAGCTGCGCAGCCGCGCCTCCCCGCCATGCGCATTCGCCGTGATCATCAGCTCGTCCGCCCCGGTCCGCTTGGCCAGGTCGTCCAGACCGCTGCGCACCTCGTCCGCCGTCCCGTGGATGACATTGCCGAGCCAGCTGTCGGCGAACTCCCGCTCCATCGGACTGAAGGCATAGGCCTCCGCCTCCTCCGGCGTCGGGATCAGACCGGGGCGGCCGGTGCGCAGGCGGACCATCGACAGGGCGCCGGTCAGGACCTGGCGGCGGGCCTCGCGCTCCTCGTCGGCTGCCAGCGCCGAGACGCCGATCAGGGCGTACGGGGCGTCCAGCACCGCGGACGGCTTGAACGAGTCCCGGTACAGGTCGAGCGCCGGAATCGTGTTCTGCGCCGAGAAGTGGTGGGCGAAGGCGAACGGCAGACCCAGGACCCCGGCCAGCCGGGCGCTGAAGCCGGAGGAGCCGAGCAGCCAGATCGGCGGGCGGCCCGCGGGACCCTGCACCGGGCCCGGAACCGCATGGATCCGGGCGTACGGATGGCCGTCCGGGAAGTCGTCGTCCAGGAACCGGGTCAGCTCGGCGAGCTGCTGCGGGAAGTCATCGGCGCCCTCGCCCAGCCGGTCCGTGCGCCGCAGCGCGGCGGCGGTCGCACCGTCCGTCCCGGGGGCGCGCCCGAGGCCGAGGTCGATGCGGCCGGGGGCCATGGCCTCCAGCGTGCCGAACTGTTCGGCGATGACCAGCGGGGCGTGGTTGGGCAGCATGACCCCGCCGGAGCCGAGCCGGATCCGCTCGGTGCGGGCGGCGAGGTGGGCCAGGATCACGGCCGGGGACGACGATGCGACGCCGGGCATGGAGTGGTGTTCGGCGACCCAGAGGCGGTGGTAGCCGCGGCGCTCGGCGAGCTGGGCGATGTCCACGCTGGTGCGCAGCGCCTGGGTCGCGGTGCGGCCCTGGCCGACGGTCACCAGGTCGAGCACCGACAGCGGCACGGAGGCCGTTCCCTCAGCCCTGCCCCGAATGCCGTCGCCGCGACTCTCGTCGCCGCGACTCTCGTCGCCTCGGTTCTCGTCGCCTCGGTTCTTGTCCACGTGAAGGCCTCTCCGGTGATGCTCGTGCGTCCGGGGAAACCTAACAGGAGGTTGTCTCCGTTTATTCCCGGCCGGTCACTTCCCGACCGGTGCGGGCGGCGCCTCCCGGGTGGCGAACAGCGTCCCGAGCTGGGGCGCCCAGGTGCGGCGACGGGCCAGCCGCAGAGCCTCGTGCACCGCCACCTGGTTCGCGGTGAGAACCGGTTTGGCGAGGACTTCCTCCAGGTCACGGACGTGCGCGGCGGTGTGCACGGCGTTGTCCGGCAGCAGTACCGCCTCCGCGTCCGGCCGGTCCGCGGCAACCGCGAGCTCCTTCAGCCGGTCCAGCCCCCACCCCGCGGCCGCGGCCGCGGAGGTGACGCCACCGCCGCGCACGGCGACCACCTCGACGCCCGCGGCGGCCAGGAAGTCGCCGAAGAGCCCGGCGATCTCCTCGGTGTACGGAGCGGCGACCGCGACACGCACGGCCCCCAGCGCCCGTACCGCGTGGACGAAGGCGAGCGACGTACTCGATGCGGGCAGCCCCGCCGCCCTGGCCAGAGCGGCGCTCTGCTGACGGGCGCCCTCCCACCCGTACACGAGACTCCCGCCGGTGCTGGCCCAGACCACCGACTCGGCACCGGCGCGCCGCAGCTCCTCGACCCCGGCGGCGAGGCGCTCGGGTGCGCCCCGCTGCCGCAGGATCTCGGTGCGGCGATCGTCCTCGCCCGGCTCCGTGCGGTTGACGACGAGCCTGATGGTGGTGTCGAGGATGACCTCCATGCGCGGGAAGTCGTCGTCCGCGAAATGGCCCGGGTAGAGGAAACCGACGGTCGTCATATTCACCCTCCTGCACTGCTGGACCGCTGTACTGCCGCTGCCCTCCCCACTGCCCAGTATTCCTCCGGCGCCCGCACCCCTGCCGACCTTGGCGTTGACGGGCGCGGGCCCGGGTGCGAGCGTGGTCAATCCGTACATCTCAGACGTTGACGAGGCGATCACTCCCTGATGTCAGAGCCCACCCTCCTCGTACTCGACGCCGCCCCGTCGCCGCGCCTCGGCCGGCTGACCGGCCGGGTCCGGATCCGCTACGTGGACGAGGCCGGCCTCGCGGGGGAGCTGCCGCACGCCGACGCCCTGCTGGTGTGGGACTTCACCTCCGACGCGGTACGCGCCGCCTGGCCCGGCGACGGACCGCGGCCCCGGTGGGTGCACACGGCCAGCGCGGGAGTGGACCGGCTGCTCTGCCCGGAGCTGGCCGGGTCCGACACCGTGCTGACCAATGCGCGGGGCATCTTCGAGCAGCCGATCGCCGAATACGTGCTGGGCCTGGTGCTCGCGTTCGCCAAGGACGTCCCCGGCACGCTGGAGCTGCAGCGCCGGCGGCGCTGGCACCACCGCGAGTCGCAGCAGCTCGCGGGCGGCCGCGCGGTCGTCGTCGGGGCCGGGCCGATCGGCCGGGAGATCACCCGGCTGCTCAACGCACTGGGCGTCCAGGTGGCGCTCGTGGGGCGTACGGCGCGGCGCACCATCCATGGCGCCGAGGATCTGGACCGGCTGGCGGCGCTCGCCGACTGGGTGATCTGCGCGGCGCCCCTGACGGAACGGACGCGCGGGATGTTCGACGCTCGGTTCTTCGGGCTGATGCAGCCTTCGGCCCGCTTCATCAATGTGGGGCGAGGTCCGATGGTCGTCGAGGACGATCTCGCCGACGCGCTGCGCCGACGGTGGATCGCGGGCGCAGCGCTCGACGTCTTCCAGCACGAGCCGCTCGCTCCGGGCAGTGGACTGTGGGACGTACCGGGGCTGATCGTCTCGCCGCACATGAGCGGCGACACCGTGGGCTGGCGGGACCGGCTGGGCGAGCAGTTCGTGGAGATGTACGAACGGTGGGCGGCCGGGGAGCCGTTGCCGAACGTGGTCGACAAGCGGCGCGGATACGTTCCCTCATCGGATGTCCCCGGCGCCCCGAACGGCGTTGACACGACGTCTCGGAGAAGGTGCTGATGTTCGACGTAGGGCGGGTGGTGGAGGCCGGTCCGCCGGAAAAAAATCTTCTCCGCTCCCGAACACGAACGTACGCGCGAGTTCCTCGACGCGGTGCCGTGACCTCGCCGTCCGTCGATCGTCATTGACTCTGGCATATGCCAAACGAGTGCGCCCCAGCTGACAGCGCCGGGGCACACCGAGAACTCATCAACAGGCCCCCACCAAAAGCCTCTTGGCAGCTATCGTGGTGCCAAAGCTTGCGGTCACAACCTGGTAGGGGGAAACCGTGGCGTTGAAGCCCGACCCGACCGCACCGTTCCACTCGGTGCAGTACGCCCTTCGTGTTCTCGAAACGGTCTCCAAGCACGGCACCGGCGTGACGGACACCCAGATCTCCCGGGAGACGGGACTGCCGGTGGGGCATCTCGCCTCACTGCTGCTGACTCTGCGCCGCGAGGGTTACGTCGAGCAGGTGTCCGACGGCGCCTATGTGGTCGGCGCCTCACTCCTGCTGCTCGGCTCCGGGGCCGCCCGCAGGCAGACACTGGAGAACAAGCTCCAGCAGATCCTGGACCAGCTGCGCGATTCGGTCGGCGCCGCGGTGTACATAAGCCGGTACGTCGACGGCGAGATCCGGGTCACGCAGTACGCCGACGGTCCGCGCACCCCCGCGGTCAACGAGTGGGTGGACTTCCGGTCCGCCGCGCACGCCAGCGCGTTCGGCAAGTGCCTGCTGACCCAGCTCGACCAGAACGGCCGCCGCGACCATCTCTCGCGCCACAAGATCGCCCGGCTCACCTCGCGGACCATCACGAGCGAGAAGGTCCTCTTCTCCAAGCTGGACAGCCAGCCGGCGACGGTCCCGGTGCTCGACCTCCAGGAGTACGCGATGGGCACCGTCTGCGCGGCCGTGCCGCTCACGGCGGGCTCCTCGGCCGGCTGCCTGGCGCTGTCGCTGCCGGTCGAGCACGCGCACCGGCTGCGCTCGGCGGCGGACACGCTGAACCGGCGGGCGGCTCCGGTCCTGCTGTCACTGGCCCTCTAGGGCCTCGGTCGGCACGTGTCATCAGCACGCCTGAGGACCAGGTATTATTTTCGTGTCAGCAGGCGCCGCTAGCTCAGTTGGTTAGAGCAGCTGACTCTTAATCAGCGGGTCCGGGGTTCGAGTCCCTGGCGGCGCACAGACAACGCCCAGGGCGGTTCGCGTACACACGTGGACCGCCCTGGGCGCTTTTCGCCGTCCGCCGCTCCACACACGCGTGTCACAGAGGCGTACCGGACAACCGTCAACCGTGTTGTCCTCCATCGCCGGACGACACCAGGTGGGCGCGCCCGTGCGCCTCGTACTCGCCGAGCAGGGCGGCCGGCTCCGCGCCCCGCAGCCTTTCGTAGGGTCCGCCGGCCCCGTTCCACCAGACCGGGTCGGCGCTCCGGAAGCCCTCGCGGCGGAGCGCCACCGCGGACGCGCCGTCAGGCCCCGCCCGCACCGCTGCGTCCGGTGTAGAAGGCCACCGTCAAGTCCTTGACCAGCGCCTTCCGTTCATAATCGTCGAGCTCCATCAGGCCGCGCGCGGTCAGCCGGCTGACCGTGTCGTCCACCGCGTCGACCACCGAAGTCAGCACACTGTCGCGGTGTTGGGCGTCAATGGCGGCGATCCGGAGACGATGCATCGCGGCGGCGAGCTCCGGTGCGTACTCGATGCCGGTCGGCTGCGCGGAGTACACCTCGATGCCCACCGGCTCGCACTCCGCCTTCAGAATCCCGGTCAGCGCGTCACCGACCGCCTCCGCGTTGCGCAGCGTGTGGGCGTCCTCGTGGAACGCGTCGGCGGGGAGCTGCGAGAAGACCCGCGCCATCGCCGCCTCCACCTGCTCGCGCAGATACGTCTCGTGGTCCGCCACCCCGAGCATCGCCCGCACGGTGTCCTTGATCCGCCACACGACGAGGACGACGACGCGCAGCGCCGTACCGTTCGCATCCACCGCGGGCAGCGGTTCGCTGCGCCAGTGCCGGAGCCGCACGTCGACCCGGCGACGCAGCAGCAGCGGGCTGACCCAGACGAGCCCCGTCCGCCGCACGCTCCCCCGGTAGTCACCGAAGAGCGTCATCACCCATGCGTGCCCGACGCGGCCGCGAGTCAGACCGCCGAGCGCGAAGAACACGACGGTCACCAGGGCGGCGAGCGCCGCCCATGCCCCGATGCCGATGCCGTCGTACGGACGCGAGCCGATCCCGAGCCGGGCGAGCACCCCGGCGGGCAGCGCGCCGACCCACCACAGCACCGCCCCACCGCCGGCGATCCCGGCCAGCCCGGCGAGCACCCCCGCCCACCCGGGCAGCGCGGTCCACGGCTTCTCGGTCAGCCGCGGATCGCCGACCGGCGCGGGCCTGGTGGGCGCCTGCACCTGCGCCCCGTGCGCCACGGGCGCCCGCCGCAAGCCCGCCACCTGCTCGCCGGCGGCGGCCCCCCGGGCGAAATCGGAGGGGAGAGCGGCGGCGTCGGGGTGCTTGGACGCGCCAGGGAAGAGGAGGTGTACGGGGATGGAGGCGGCGTGCTCCTTGGTGATGACGACGCGCCGCCGCCCGGTCACGGCGTCGTCGGGTTCCGACACCGGTACAGGGGGCGATCCGGACTCCGGTACGGGGACGGCTTCGGCGGCCGAGGCAGGCCCCGGCTCCGTGGGGGGCGGTGTGCCGTGCGGCGCGTCGGGGCCGGGTTCGGTCCGAACCGGCGGCGTGGTGTCGGACAAAGCGTCCAGGAGCGGGCGGGCCAGCGGGCCCGAGTCCGGGTCGAGGGCCGGCGCGGAAGCCGCGGCCGGAACCGTCACCGAGGCCGCACCGAAGGCGGGGTCCGTCGCGTCACCCGGGACCAGGTCGAGCACGAGGTCGAGGGCAGCATCCGAGCCGGCCTCCGCCTCCGTCCCCGCCCCGGAGCCACCCCCGGCATCCACACCCGGAACCGATGCCGGACCCGCGCCCGGCCAGACATCCGCACCCGTATCCCAACCGGCCCGCGCCTCCATCCCCACCCCGGAGCCACCCCCAGCCTCCATGCCCGGAACCGATGCCGGACCCGCGCCCGGCCAGACATCCGCACCCGTATCCGAGCCGGCCCGCGCCTCCATCCCCGCCCCGGAGCCACCCCCGGCATCCACACCCGGAACCGATGCCGGACCCGCGCCCGGCCAGACATCCGCACCCGTATCCGAGCCGGCCCCGGTGCCTCCGGCACCCTCCGTGTCGCCCATTTCGCCGCTCATCGGCTCCCGTTCCTTCCCGTGCTCCGGGACTCCGGAGCTGCCCGACACCGTGGATCGCATTCCCGCCTCCGTCATGTCCGTGTTCTCACGCGCTGAGTCGCCGCCAGGTCTCCGGGCCGGGGTAACCGTCGGCCTCGGTGCCCCGCCAGCCCTGGGCCCGCTGGAAGGCTTCGACGTTGCGCCGGTCCGCCTCGGTCCACCGGGGTCCGGGGCCCGACGTGTAGTACTTGCCGTATCCCTTCTTCACCAACTGCCTGCCGAGCCTGTCGACATGGCTGTTGGACCGACCCGGCCGGAAATGGCCCCGGCCCGGGAAGGCTGGGGCCGCATGCGAACCGCTCCCCCGGCTGCCGCCGCCCGTGCTTCCGCTTCCGCTCACCGGAATGTCGCGGCCGGTCCCGTTCATCAGCAGGCGCCAGGTGTGCGGGCCGGGGATGCCGTCGGCCTCCTTGCCCTTCCAGCCCTGCGCCCTCTGGAACGCCTGGGTCGCACGCCGGTCGGCGCCGCCCCAGCCCGGCCCCGGTCCGACCTTGTAGAAGCGCCTTCCGCCGCGGTCCACGAGCGTCCGCCCGAGCTGGGTGACGTACGTGTTGCTGACGCCCGGACCGAATGTCCTGGTGCCCGGGAACGCCGCCGACCCGCTGCCTCCCGCTCCGGCTCCGCTGCCGTCCTTGTTGGTTCCGGTGGTCAGGCCCTTGTAGCGGTACGGAATGTATTTGCCCGAATTGGTCCAGTAGGCCATGGGCGTCGTCTGCTTGCGTGTGTGCGCAGGAGTCTGTTCGTAAGCCGTGTAATGGGTGTGCGTGTAGTCGGTCCAGCCTCCGAAGATCGTGACGTGCGAGCCCTTCGAGGGGTTGGCCGGGTTGTGGAAGAGCAGCATGTCGCCGGGCTGCAGCTCCACGCGCGCGATCCGGGTCCCGTACACGGCGAGGCTGCCGGTCCACTCGTTGCGCTTCAGTTTCCAGGCCATCGACACATAGCCGGAGCAGTCCTGCCGATACCCGTCGGACCAGTATTTCGCCATGCTGTACGGGACCTTCGCGCTCACCCACTTCTTGGCCCGGTTGACGATGTCCGCCCGGGTCACCTTGCTCAGTGCCGGTTTCGAACCGCTGGACGACGGCGGTCCCGGGGTCCCGGCACCGCTCAGCGGACCGGGCATACCCTGCGGATTGCCCACATCTGCATCGGCCGGACCCGGGCCCGGACCCGTCGTCTCGTCCGTCCGGGCGGACCCGGGCGCAGGCCCGGTCACCGCGCTCACCGCCTGGGCGGCACCGGTCCTCAGCGGACCGGGCATGCCCTGCGGATTACCCACATCCGGATCGGCCGGACCCGGATCGCCCACATCGCCCGGATCCGTCGTCCCATCCGTCGAGCCGGTCCCGGGCGCGAGCCCGGCCACCGCGCTCACCGCTTCGGCCGCGCCGGCGCTCAGCACCACGCCGGCCGCCGTGGCCAGCACCAGCACGCGCCGCGCACCATGCGCGGCCGGGTGTCCTCCGTACCGCGTGGGCAGGGCACGGGCGGCGGCGCGCCGTTGCGCGGCGCACCCCGCACAGGTGCAGTCGATGGCGGGTACGTACTCCTCGAAGGCCGGCGCAGTCATGCGAATCCCCTCCGCACTCGTCAAGATCTTTAGGCGCATCTGTACGGGCGTCAGTGTCTAACTCTCCCGAGATATTGCATTTTGACGGACAAAGCAGAAAAAACGACCATCCGACAGGCCGTAATAGGCGGGAAATGGTCAGGAGCACTCCCCTGCATCGGGTAGAGTTCTTCAGGTCAGCAGGCGCCGCTAGCTCAGTTGGTTAGAGCAGCTGACTCTTAATCAGCGGGTCCGGGGTTCGAGTCCCTGGCGGCGCACACAGAGTCAAGGCCCCCTCACTTCACGTGAGGGGGCCTTGTTCGTATGCCATCACCCCGCCCGTGGCCGACGGACGGCCCCCGAGCCGTCTCCCGGGGGCCGAAAAGCTCCCCTCGTACACCTCTATGCGCCCCCTCCACAAGAGTCACCCAAATCGCGCATACGACCGGTAAACAGCCCGTTTCACCCTTGCGATCACGACCTGGGTCATACAACCTGTCATGGGGTCATCAGCCGCAATCGAGTCGATGACGCCCGCAGTTGGGGGCAGCAACGGGGGGAAGTTCCGGTTTGCGTGTACCGCGGGATGGGGGTCCCGCTCATGGACGGATGCCGAAGGGGCACCGGGCGACCGGAAGGACGCCTTCCCGTGAGGGGAAGGCGCCCGGCAGAGAGGTCGTCCGCCGCGATCGAGGGGGATACGCGGCGGACGAGACGACCGACCGACCGCGCAGCCAGCATGCGCGCAGGGGGAGGACCCATGACGTCGACGCCGACAGGCGCCCGGCAGAACAACGACCCTTCCCGGACCACGCAGCTGCGGATACACCCGCAGCCCCGGACCGGGGGCCGGCGCCACCCGAAGAAGGCGCTGCCCCGCTACGACTACGAGCACTACAGCCGACTCGCCGGGCCACTGACCCAGCCCGATCCGAGCAGACCGTACTCCGTGCAGTACCGCTCGCTGCTCTCGCAGGAACCGCACAGACTCCGCGCGGCGCTCCTGCTCGGCGCCGCACCGCTCGTCTCGCTCGGCCTGTTCGCATGGCTGCTGCAGCCCGAACACTGGACCCAGCGCGATCCGAACCTCAAGAACGACACGCTGCTGATCCTCGACATCGTCATGCTCGTCTCGATCGGTCTGATCGAGCTCTTCCGCACCATGAACGTCCTGTCGAACGCGCATGCGACGCTGGTCGCGCGTGACCCGGTCCCGGTCGTGCCGGAGCCCGGCACCCGGGTCGCCTTCCTCACCTCCTTCGTCCCGGGCAAGGAGCCCCTGGAGATGGTGACGAAGACCCTCGAAGCGGCGGTCCGCATCAGGCACCGCGGGCTGATGCACGTCTGGCTGCTCGACGAGGGCGACGACCCGGCCGTCAAGGAGGTCTGCGCCCGGCTCGGGGTGCACCACTTCTCCCGCAAGGGCGTCGCGCACTGGAACCAGGCCAAGGGCGCGCACCGCGCGAAGACCAAGCACGGCAACTACAACGCCTGGCTCGACGCGCACGGCGGCGCGTACGACTTCTTCGCCTCGGTCGACACCGATCACGTACCACTGCCCAACTACCTGGAGCGGATGCTCGGCTACTTCCGCGACCCGGACATCGGCTTCGTCATCGGCCCGCAGGTCTACGGCAACTACGACACGTTCGTCACGAAGGCCGCCGAGTCCCAGCAGTTCCTCTTCCACGCGCTGATCCAGCGCGCGGGCAACCGCTACGGCGCCCCGATGTTCGTCGGGACCAGCAACGCCGTGCGGATCTCCGCCCTCAAACAGATCGGCGGTCTGTACGACTCGATCACCGAGGACATGGCGACCGGCTTCGAGATGCACCGCGCGCGCAACCCGCACACCGGCCGGAAGTGGCGCTCGGTCTACACCCCGGACGTGCTGGCCGTCGGCGAGGGCCCGACCGCGTGGACGGACTTCTTCACCCAGCAGCTGCGCTGGTCACGGGGGACGTACGAGACGATCCTCAAGCAGTACTGGAGAGGGATCGGGACACTCCCCTTCGGCAAGCTTTTCAACTACACGATGATGATCATCTTCTATCCGATGTCCGCCCTGAACTGGATTCTGGCGGCGCTCAGTTGCACGCTGTTCCTGGGCATGGGCGCCTCGGGCGTGCAGATCGACCCGGTCGTCTGGATGATGCTGTACGGCAACGCCTCGGCGCTCCAGATCGGTCTGTACATCTGGAACCGGCGGCACAATGTGTCGCCGCACGAGCCGGAGGGCTCCGGCGGTCTGGCGGGGATGATGATGTCCGCACTCTCCGCCCCGGTCTACGCGCGATCCCTGATGGATGCCGTGCTGCGCCGCAAGAGCTCGTTCGTGGTGACGCCCAAGGGCGACTCGTCCAGCCCCGACACGTTGTTCGGCACGTTCCGTATCCATCTCTTCTTCATGGTGGTCTTCGGCGGTTCGATCGCCGCCTCCTTCGTCCTCGGCCACAGCCATCCCGCGATGCTCACCTGGGCCGCGCTGGCGCTGCTGATCACGGCGGCGCCGATCTTCGGCTGGCGGTACACCGTCCACGCGGAGAAGAAACAGCGGCGCGGCGGACCACCCCCGCAGGACGGCGCACCGGCTCCGCAGCCGGCGCATGCCCCGCAGGAAAAACCGCACTGGGTGTCCGACGGCCAGACCGTGCAGATCTCCCTGGGGGGACGTAACCAATGACGTACCGTCCTGGCCGCCGCACCCGCCGCATGGCGATCAGTACGGCGGTGGTACTGGCGCTCGCGGGGGCGAACGGGCCGTGGCTGTACCGCGTCAGCAGCGAGCGCTACCACGAGTACAAGATCAACAAGCCGGAGTACAAGGCCGCCAACGGCCACTGGGACTTCCTCGACGTCCCGTCCGAGTTCCGGATCAATACGATCCATGCCGCGCTGCTGCACACCGGCAAGGTGCTGCTCGTCGCGGGCTCCGGCAACAACCAGAAGAACTTCGACGCGAAGAGCTTCCGGTCCGTGCTGTGGGACCCGGGGACCGGCACGTTCACGAACATACCCACGCCCAAGGACATGTTCTGCTCCGGTCACACCCAGCTGCCGGACGGCCGGCTGCTGATAGCCGGCGGCACGAAGCGGTACGAGAAGCTGACGGGCGATGTCACCAAGGCGGGCGGCCTGATGATCGTCCACAACGAGGACCCGGACAAGCCGGTCACCCTGCCCGCGGGCACCCGGTTCACCGGCAAGGAGAACGGCAGGACGTTCGTCTCCAAGGACCCGGTGCTGGTCGAGAAGGCCACCAAGGTCTTCGACAGGAAGACCGGCGCGTTCCTGCGCAACGACCCCGGGCTCGGCCGGATCTACGTCGAGGCCCAGAAGTCCGGTACGAAGTACGAGACGGGCACCCAGGACAACTACCGGATCTCCGGGCTCTCCGGCTCCGACACACGGAACGTGTACGGGATCGCCCAGAAGCTCGCCCTCGACAAGAAGGACTTCCAGGGCATCCGGGAGGCGTTCGAGTTCGACCCGGTGGCGGAGAAGTACATCACCGTCGATCCGATGAACGAGGCGCGCTGGTACCCGACGCTGACCACGCTGAAGGACGGCAGGGTCCTCGCCCTGTCCGGACTCGACGAGATCGGGCAGATCGTGCCCGGCAAGGACGAGATCTACGACCCTCGGACGAAGAAGTGGGCGTACACCGGCATCGTCCGGAAGTTCCCCACCTATCCGGCGGTCTTCCTGCTGAACGACGGCAGGCTCTTCTACTCCGGCTCGAACGCCGGGTACGGTCCGGCGGACGTCGGCCGCGCGCCGGGCGTCTGGGACCTTGCGGCGAATACGTTCGAGGAGATCCCCGGGCTGAGCGACGCCCGGGAGATGGAGACATCGGCGACGGTACGGCTGCCACCCGCCCAGGGCGAGAAGTTCATGGTCATCGGCGGGGGCGGGGTGGGTGAGTCGGACAGGTCCAGCGAGAAGTCCCGGCTCGTGGACCTGAAGGCCGCCGAGCCGAGATTCAGGGACGGCGCGTCGCTCACCGAGGGCACGCGCTATCCGAGCGCGTCGCTGCTGCCCGACGACTCGGTGCTCGTCACCGGCGGGTCGAGCGACTACCGCGGGCGCAGCGGCTCGAACGTCCTGCAGGCGCGGCTGTACGACGCGAAGACGGACACGTACCGGAGGGTGGCGGATCCGGAGGTCGGACGGAACTATCACTCGGGGTCGCTGCTGCTGCCCGACGGGCGCGTCATGATCTTCGGCTCGGACTCGCTGTACGCCGACAAGGCGAACACCCGCCCGGGCGTCTTCGAGCAGCGCATCGAGATCTACACGCCGCCCTACCTGTACCGCGGCTCACGGCCGGAGCTGACGGCCGGGCCGAAGAGCATTCGACGCGGCGGTACGGCGGTGTTCACGACAAGGCAGGGATCGACGATCACGTCGGCGAAGCTGATGCGGCCGAGCGCGGTGACGCATGTGACGGACACGGACCAGCGGTCCGTGGCGCTGGGGCTGAAGAGGACGGCAGGGGGTATCGCCGTAACGGTGCCGGGGAATCGGGCGCTGGTGCCGTCGGGGTGGTACCTGCTGTTCGTGGCCGATGCGAAGGGGACACCGTCGAAGGGGACGTGGCTGCGGGTCCCGTAGCACCGGGGCGCCCCCGGTGACCCCGCTGTCCTCAATCGCCGGACGGGCTTGATTTTGCCCTCAATCGCCGGACAGGCTTGATGTGCCCGCTGCGGGTGCACAATCAGTCCCGCGCGGCGCCATCAAGCCCGTCCGGCGTTTGAGGACGGACGCCTCGCGCTGGACGGGCATGCGTCCCGCCTCGCCGGGCGGCACCTTGAAGCCCGGCCGGTCCAAGGACAAAGAACCGGCCACCGGACGCCCCCGGTACTACCTCGTGTTGCGGGCCAGCCCCAGCGCGTACTCCGGCCACCACTCCCCCGCCTTCGGACCCCCCTTGCACGCGCCGTCCGACTCCCCCGGCCGCTTGATCCAGAGGTACGCGTCGACCAGGTCCTCACCCGTGTCCGTGGTCGGGGGTTCACCCAGGGCCCGGCCCGGTGGGTTGCACCAGTTCTCCTCGGGGTCGCCCTCGTCGTACGGACCGTTGCCGTTGCGGCTCGTGTCGATGACGAACGGCTTGTTGCCGACCTTCACCGACAGCCGCTTTCCGAAGTCCGTACTGGCCGCCGTGGTCTGGAAGTTGGAGACGTTGACCGCGAAGCCGTCCGCGTCCGCGATGCCCGCCTGCCGGAGCGGCTGGAAGAGCGCCTCCGGGGTGTGCCAGCCCGCGTTGCCCGCGTCCATGTAGACGCGTGTGTACGGCAGTTGCTTCAGCCGTTGCACGGCGCCCCCCAGCAGGTCGTACCGCTCCTCGTGGAACTCCTGCGGGGTACAGCCGTCGATCAGGTGCAACAGCGCGTCCGGCTCCAGGATCACCGTGGTGCGGCGGTCGCCGATGCCCTTCGCCACGCCCTCCAGCCAGGCACGGTACGCGTCGCCGTCCGCGGCGCCGCCCTTCGAGAACTGGCCGCAGTCACGGTGCGGGATGTTGTAGAGGACCAGCAACGCCTCCCGGCCGGCCTTCCGGGCCGCCTCGGTGAAGCCCTTCGCCTCCGCCTCGGGGTTGTCCGGGCCGATCCACTCCCCGACCGGCTGCCGGGCGATCTTCTTGATCAGGCCGGCGTCCCTGTCGTTGCCGGCCTTGGTGTAGGCGGCGACCTGCCGGGCCGCGTTCCCGTCCGGGTTGACCCAGTAGGGGGCGCTCCCGACGGGGCTCCCGTCGCCACCGGAGGACGAGGACGAAGAACATCCTGCGAGGAGCAGTGTCACGGCCAGCGCCACCGCCCCCGCACCGGACCGGCCGGTGTAATTGCCGTACATCCACTCCCCCTTGGGTGCCGGACAAGACCGGGCGAATCCATCCTGACACACCCAGACGTCGAACGACGCAGAGCAACCGGTTCTGGACGTATCGTCAAATATCTGTTGGGTGCGGGCAGTTGGGCGTCCTACAGTGACGCGTAGTGGCCCACACGCCCCCTTTGCCTCCCGTGTCGGCGCCGGGCTTCTCCCGCAGCCCGCGCACCGCGGTCGAGGACCGGCCCGGTCGGCGCCCCGGGGTGAAAGCGGGGCCGGCCGGGCCCGGTGTACCTCATCCACCGGACGGTCCGCTACGCGGAATTGCCCGCGGACGGCTTCTCGCCGGTCAGGTATGCCGAGACGACCACATTGGCGTTGTACTCGTGCAAGGCGCGGTCGAACGTGCCGCCGCAGGTGATCAGCCGCAGCTCCGCCCGGCCGTCCTTGTGGGGCCCGTAGGCCTTGTGGGCGTCGAAGCGGTCCCGGGTGAAGACCTGGACGTCGTCGATGGTGAATTCGGCGACCGAGCCGTCCGTCCGGACGACCCTGATCTTCGCGCCGGGGCGGGCCGCGCTCAGCCCGTAGAAGACGGCCGGTTTGGTCTCGGTGTCGACGTGGCCGACCAGGAGCGCGGCGCCCGCCGCGCCGGGTCGGGTGCCGCTGCCGTACCAGCCGACGGTCTGCGGTTTCGCGAACGGTGGCGGGTCGATCCCCCCCGCCCTGTCCAGGCCGCGGGCGACGACGGGGGCCCGGACTCCTATCGAGGGAATCTCGATGCGTTCCGGCGCCGCACCCTTGATCGGGGCGTGCGCCGCGGGCAGCGGTACACCGTAGGGGCGACCGACCGCCGCGACGTCACCGGTGGTCGGGGCGGAGCTCGCGCCGGAGCCGTCGGCGATGCCGCGGCCCCAGAGGCACAGGCCCAGCAGCAGGATGGCCCAGGCCACTCCGGTGAGCAGCCGGCCCGTCCCTGCCGGGCGGTCCGAGGCGGTCATCTCGCTCGATCCGCGGCCGGACGGCGGCGCCGACGGGTGCTGAGGAGGGCTACGGCGACGGCCGCGACGGCGGCCAGGGCCATCCCGAGCACGGCGTGCGCGGTGCCGGGGCCGGACTGCTCGGCCGTCTGTTCGGTGAGGACGGCGGTGCCTCCGCCACCGGCCCGGACCGGGGCGATCGGGGCGATCGGGGCGAGCGGTTCGGAACGGTCGCCTGCGACGACGGTGACGGTGCTGGACACCCTGGTGTCCTTGTCGCCGTCGCAGGTCACCGAGATGTCGTACGCGCCGGGCGCGGCGTCGGAGCGAATCCTGGCCCGGGTGAAGAGCCCGCCGCGGTCGTCGGCCGTGAGGCGCGCATCGGAGGCGAAGGCGTCGGAGATCCCTTTGGCCTCCTTGCCCTTGCAGCCGTCGACCTGCAGGTCCACGTTGTCGCCGGGGGCGAGGGAGGACGGGGTCACTGAGAGGGTGGCGTGGGACTGCGAGTCCTTCTCGGAGCCGGAGTCGGAGTTGGCCAGTGCGGCGGGAGCGGGTATCAGGGTCGCCGCGATCACCGCGGCCCCACAGAACGTGAGGGGTATGGAACGCATCGTGAACCTCCTTCTGGCAGGTTCACGCGTCCGGCGGCTTTTCGCATCCGCAGGGGTGAGGGACTGGGCCGTGCGGGTTCAGTCCCTGGAACGACAAAATGCGGGGAAGGCGCGCAGGCGGCCCTCCCCGCACGGCGCTCAGCTCACGTCGACGAGGTCGACCAGGTCGGCGATGGAGTCGACGACCGTGGAGGGCCGGAACGGGTAGCGGTCGATGTCGGCGGGGGTCGTCAGGCCGGTCAGCACCAGGAAGGTGTGCATGCCCGCCTCCAGGCCGGCGAGCACATCGGTGTCCATCCGGTCGCCGATCATGGCGCTGGACTCGGAGTGGGCACCGATCGCGTTCAGCCCGGTGCGCATCATCAGCGGGTTGGGCTTGCCCGCAAAGTACGGGTCCTTGCCGGTGGCCTTGGTGATCAGCGCGGCGACGGCCCCGGTGGCGGGCAGCGGGCCCTGGGCCGACGGGCCGGTCTCGTCGGGGTTGGTGCAGATGAAGCGGGCCCCGCCGTTGATCAGCCGGATCGCCTTGGTGAGCGCCTCGAAGCTGTACGTACGGGTCTCACCGAGAACGACGTAGTCCGGCTCCTGGTCGGTGAGGACGTACCCGATGTCGTGCAGCGCGGTGGTGAGTCCGGCCTCGCCGATGACATACGCGGTGCCGCCGGGCCGCTGGTCGTCGAGGAACTTCGCGGTGGCCAGTGCGGAGGTCCATATGTTCTCGACCGGGACGTCGAGACCCATGCGTGCCAGCCTGGCGTGCAGGTCGCGCGCCGTGTAGATCGAATTGTTGGTGAGGACCAGGAACGGCAGCCCGGACTCCCGCAGCCGCTTGATGAAGGCGTCGGCCCCGGGGATCGGCGTGCCCTCGTGGATGAGGACTCCGTCCATGTCGGTGAGCCAGGATGTGATCGGCTTGCGCTCTACCATGTGGGACTCCTGCCGTACGCCGTGTGCGGGGACGCCGGCGGCACCGCGTTGTGCAGCGCCGACATCACCGATTTTAGAGGTACGGGCAGGTGGCGGAGGGCGGCGGCGGTCCCGTACCCGATCCGGGACAATCCGGACCCCCACCGGAAATGCGCTCAACTCCCCGCTCTCGGCGAGGAGTTGATCTTCAGTCCAGACCCGTTACCGCACGGGCAGCTCGGGTCCGGCCAGCTCGCGGACGAGACCGCCGAGCCAGGCGCCGGCGCACAGGATGACGGCGTCACCGGCATGCACGTCGCCGTGGTCGTCGCGGACGGAGGCGGTACCGACGACCTCGCGGACCTCGCCGCGACAACGGCGCCGCGGCCCTGACGGGCGAGGCGGCCCTCCAGAAGGAGTTCGCGCAGCGCCTGCCGCACGGTCTCGCGCGACACCTCGTAGCGGACCGCGAGATCACGCTCGGTGGGCAGCATGCCGCCCTCACCCAACTCCCCTATGACGACGGAGACATGGGCCTTCACGGCGTGGCACTTGGGAATACGGCCGTGCTCCGGGATGCCGGAACGGATCGGTGCGCCAGGTGCCTGGTCGTGCAGGTAGCCCACCTCCCGATGGTGGCAGACGGACATGAACGACGGTGAACGTTTCGGGGCCCGCAGGTCAACGACGGGTGCGGCGGAGCCGCCGCGCCCCTCTCAGGGCGGCCACACCACCGGCCAGACAGAGCCCGGCGGCGAGACCCTCGGTCCAGATGACGGCCCCCGGTCCGGTCCTGGCGAGTTCGGGCGGGCCCTGCGGATCCCGGGCGGTGGGCGGCGCCTCTCCGGAGGCGCTGACGCTGGGCGTGTCACCGGATCCACCGATGCCACCACCGCCATCGACCCCACCGCCGTCGACCCCACCCGCGTCACCGGATCCGCCGATGCCACCACCGCCGTCGACACCACCCACGTCACCGGATCCCCCGATGCCACCGCCGCCATCGACCCCACCGCCGTCGACACCGCCGCCGTCGATACCGCCCGCGTCACCGGACACGCCGATGCCACCACCGCCATCGACACCACCCGCGTCACCGGATCCGCCGATGCCACCACCGCCATCGACACCACCCACGTCACCGGATCCCCCGATGCCACCACCGCCGTCGACCCCACCGGCGTCGCCGATTCCCGGAGTGGCGCTGTCGAGGGGTGGCTCGGGCAGCACGTCCCCGTCTCGGCTGATGCCGCCGACGTCACCCGTACCTCCCGTGTCTTCATCACCGGTATCGCCACCACCGGTGTCGCCACCGTCGCCCTCGTCCTCGACCACGCCGAAGACGTAGTCGTCGGACTCACCGACCCAGTCCCCGTCGTCACCCGCCGGCGTCTTCTTGGCGCCGTCGTCACCCGCGGCCTGCTTACGCTGGACGATCGCGGCCTTGGCGGTGATCCGATTGGGGCCGGTGTCGGAGGTGAACGCCATCCGGACCTGGACGGTGACGGTGTGCCCCGCAGGGACGGTGAAGCCGCCGAAGGTGTCGGCGCCGTCGCCGCCGAAGACGCCGATGTGCTCGTCGCGGTCGGTCGTCTCCCAGGTGACGCGGTGCGGGACATCGTCGGGGCGGTCCGGGTCGGAGAACTCCAGCTGGATCTGGTCGGAGGTCAGCTTCCGGTCCTCGTCGGTGAGGACCAGAACCGGGTGGATGGAGCCGCAGGGCTTCGAGGTCGTATTGGTCAGATCCAGGAACCAGGTGCCGTATCCCCCGCCGGACGCATACGTCTCCGGGCCGCCGTGGATCCGGGTAGTGATCGGGAAGTCGGCCGTGGTCGGGGCACCACAGGTGGGCTGCTGGTCGGCGTTGACGGCGACGGGCACCGCGGCGGCGTCGGCGGATGCGGCGGACGCGCCGCCGAGCACGACGGCGGGGACGACGGACGCCGCGGCCAGTCCGAGGGCGATTCCGTGGCGCGGCCGGGGAGGGGGAGGCGTGGGAGGCATTGGGGGACACCCTTTGCTGCTCGCGAAACGGCCGGATCGCGCCGTGCCCGGAGTTCACCGGTTGTAGGCGGCGACGCTGCCACGCGCGCGCGACCCGGCGGGCGCCGACATGCCGGGGGGTCGCCCGGTCGGGCGACCCGAACCGCTCGAACGGCCCTACGCCCCGGCGCCGCCGAGTCGCCCGAACAGCGGGGCGAGGACGAGCTGGGCGGCCCCCTCGGCGACCGGCCGGTCCCCGCCCGCGGTCATGACGAGCGGCACGGCCGCACCGATGCCGTCACGCCGGACGCGCTCACCGATCACGGCCCGGACCCCACTGACGTACGTATCGGGGTCGGCGTCGACGGTGCGGCCGCCCAGCACCACTCGGTCGATGTCGAGCAGCCCGACAAGGTTGGCGGCGCCGGTCCCGAGTACCCGCGCGGCCTCCGCGGCATCGCCTCCCGAGACGGCGGCGAGGCAGAGCGCCTCGATACAGCCGCGCCCGCCGCAGCTGCACAGGGGCCCGTCCAGCAGCACGGTCTGATGCCCGAACTCACCGGCCCCGGTACGGGCTCCGCGATGCACGGCCCCACCGAGCACGAGCCCGGCACCGAGCCCGGTCCCGAGATGCAGATACGCGAAGTCCCCCGGCCCGTCGGCCCGCAGCGCGAGTCCGAGAGCGGCGGCATTGGTGTCCTTGTCGACGACGACGGGCAACCCGGTGCGCGCGGTGAGAGCGTCCCGGAGCGGAAACCCGTCCCACTGCGGAAACCCGGTGACGCGATGCAGCACACCCCCCCGGTGATCAAGCGGCCCGGGCACGGCAACACCCAGCCCGAGCACGGTGGACGGCGGAGCCACGGGGAAGGCCGCGTGCGGCCCGGAGCCGGTCCCGTCGGGGACGGTGGGCGCGGAGCTGCCCGGCCCCGCTTCCGCGGCCCCGCCCGAGCCCGACCCGCCGGGCCCGCCCAGCACCAGCCCCACCTGCCGCGCCGCAGCGGCGACCACCTCGCCCGCCGGTGCGCCGAAGTCCAGCGGCGCCCTGCGGCTCGCCACGACCGTGCCCGCGAGATCGACCAGGACCACCGTCAGTTCGTCCCGGTCCAGGTGCAGCCCCACCGCGTGTCCCGCGTCCGGAACCAGGCGCAGCACCGTGCGCGGTTTGCCGCCCGTGGAGGCGCGGTGGCCCGCCTCCGTCGCCAGGCCTTCCGCCCGCAGCCGGGCGGTGATCTTGCTGACGGCCTGCGGGGTGAGCCCCGTCCGTTCCGCCAGCTCCAGCCGGCTGATCCCGCGCTCGCCCGCGACACGCAGCAGGTCCAGCACGAGCGCCGCGTTGTGGCTGCGCAGTGTCGGTAGGTTCGCCCCGGTGTTACTTCTGTTCACTGCCCCATTGTCTCCCTCGCTTGCACTTTGGCAACAGCGTTGCTTAAGTGGATTGCATGACTGGCATCACGACACCCGAGACGCCCGGCTCCCCCCTCCGCGTCGGACTCGTCGGCTATGGCCTGGCAGGCTCCGTCTTCCACGCCCCGCTGATCGCCGCGGCCGAGGGACTGGCCCTCGACACGGTCGTCACGTCGAACGAGGAGCGTCGGGCCCAGGCCCGTGCCGAGTTCCCGGACGTTCGGTTCGCCGCGTCGCCCGACGAGCTGTGGGCGCGCGCCGACGAGCTGGATCTGATCGTGATCGCCTCCCCCAACAAGACCCACGTCCCGATCGCGACCGCCGCGCTCGAAGCCGGTCTGCCGGTCGTCGTGGACAAGCCGATCGCCGGCACGGCCGCCGAGGCGCGCGAGCTCGCCGCGCTGGCGCAGGAGCGCGGGCTGCTGCTGTCCGTCTTCCAGAACCGCCGCTGGGACAACGATTTCCTGACGCTCTCCCAGCTGATCGCGGACGGCGAGCTCGGTGACGTACAGCGCTTCGAGTCCCGTTTCGAGCGGTGGCGCCCGCAGCTCAAGGGCGGCTGGCGTGAGTCGGGCGACCCCGAGGAGATCGGCGGGCTGCTGTACGACCTGGGCAGCCACGTCGTCGACCAGGCGCTCGTGCTGTTCGGCCCGGCGGTGCGGGTGTACGCGGAGTCCGACGTACGCCGACCCGGCGCCGTCACCGACGACGACACGTTCATCGCGATCACCCATGCGAACGGGGTCCGCTCGCATCTGTACGTCAGCGCCACCACCGCCCAGCTCGGGCCGCGCTTCCGCGTGCTCGGTTCGCGGGCCGGTTATGTGAAGTACGGTCTCGACCCGCAGGAGGCCGCCCTGCGTGAGGGCCACCGCCCGTCCGCCGCCGCTTCCGGCTGGGGCGAGGAGCCCGAGGCGCTGTGGGGCCGGACCGGTTCGGGCGAGTCGCCGCTGACCGGTGGCGGCATCCCGGTCCGTACCCTGCCGGGCGACTACCCGGCGTACTACGCGGCGGTCGCCGACGCGGTGCGCGGAAAGGGCGAGAATCCGGTGACGGCACTGCAGGCCGCCGCGGCCCTGGACGTCCTGGAGGCCGCCCGCCGCTCGGCCCGCGAGGGCGTCACCGTCACCCTGTCCACCACTTCCGAGGAGCAGTCCGCATGAACCCCACCGCTCCGACCATCTCCGAGCTCATCTCGCAGGAGCGCCGGCTGACGCTGCCGCATTTCGGTTACGACGACGCGTACGCGCTCGGCGGGCTGCTCGTCTCCATGGCCCGGGAGCGCCACGCGCCGGTCGCGATCGACATCCGGCGCGGTGCCCAGCAGCTGTTCCATGCCGCGCTGCCCGGTTCGAGCGCGGACAACGACGCGTGGATCGACCGCAAGCGCAAGGTCGTCGAGCGGTACGGCGAGAGCTCGTACCTGGTCGGGACCCGGTTCCGGGCGAAGGGGACGACGTTCGAGGACTCCTCGCGGCTGGACCAGTACACGTACGCCGCGCACGGCGGTTCGTTCCCGATCGCGGTCGAGGGCGCGGGCGTGATCGGCTCGGTCACGGTGTCCGGGCTGCCGCAGGCGGAGGACCACGCGCTGGTCGTCGAGGCGCTGGAACAGTTCGCCACCACGATGTCCGACTGAGACGGCTGAGACGACTGAGACGACTGACGTGACGAAGGGGTGGCTCGCCGCACCAGCGGCACACCACCCCTCCGACCTTTACGCGACGGCTACGCGTCCTTCAGCTCCTGCCGCTGCCGCCCCAGCCCCTCGATCTCCAGCTCGACGACATCCCCCGCCCGCAGATACGGCTTGGGATCCGGCTGCCCCATGGCCACGCCCGCCGGCGTACCGGTGTTGATGACATCGCCCGGGTACAGCGTCATGAACCGGCTGAGGTAGCGGACCACCTCGCCCACCGGGAAGATCTGGTCGGCGGTCGTGCCGTCCTGCTTCAGCTCGCCGTTGACCCAGAGCTTCAGCGGCAGCGCCTGCGGGTCGGAGACCTCGTCGGCCGTCACGAGCCACGGCCCCAGCGGGTTGAACGTCTCGCAGTTCTTGCCCTTGTCCCAGGTGCCGCCGCGCTCGATCTGGAATTCGCGCTCGGAGACGTCGTGCGCGACCGCGTACCCGGCGACGTGACCGAGCGCTTCCTCGGCGGAGTCCAGGTAGCGGGCGGTGCGGCCGATGACGACGGCGAGCTCGACCTCCCAGTCGGTCTTGACGCTGCCGCGCGGCACCAGCACCGTGTCCTCGGGTCCGACGACGGTGTCCGGCGCCTTGAAGAAGAGGATCGGTTCGGCCGGAATCGCCGCTCCGGTCTCGGTGGCGTGCTCGTGGTAGTTCAGCCCGATGCACACGATCTTGCCGATGCGGGCGAGCGGCGGCCCGACCCGCAGCCCCTCGGCGTCGAGTGCGGGCAGCTCGCCGGGCGCGGCCGCGGCGGCCCGTACCCGCGCCAGCGCGGACTCGTCGGCGAGCAGGGCGCTGTCGATGTCGGTGACGATTCCCGACAGGTCACGCAGGGTTCCGCCCCGGTCCAGCAGCGCCGGTCGTTCCGCACCTGCCGTACCCACACGAAGCAGCTTCAACGGTCTTTCTCCCCTTGGTCGAGATCGGGCCCGTCGGATGGGTGGCGGCCATCGCAGGCTTGGCCGATCCTCCAAGACATCGGATCACTCCGCAAGGCCCTGTTCACACACTGGACCGGCGCACTCGCCCCGCCGGTTAGGCCACGGTGGCCATGGCGGCGCCCGCGGCCGGCATGTCGCGGTAGAGAGCGGCGCGCTCGATCGCGGTCCAGGTGGTGCTCGTGACGATGTAGAGCGCGGCGGCGAGTGGCACATACGCCACCGAGACGAGCGTGAAGAAGGACATCAGCGGCATCAGCTTCGTCATCGCGCCCATGCCCGGCACGGGCTGTCCGTCGGGACCGGTGGCGGGGGTGGCCGGGGCGGATGCGAGCTGGCGCTTCGTACGGCGGTAGTTGAACGTGGCGACGACGGCGACGATCACGAAGAGGCCGAGATAGACGACGCCCTGGGTGCCGAACAGTCCGCCGTCCGCGAGCGCCTCCTGCCAGTGCCCGCCGAGCGGGGCGCCGAAGAGCTCATGGCTGAGCAGCTCATTGGAGTCGCCACCGATCTTCTGGCTGGAGAAGACGTGGTACAGCAGGAAGAAGGCGGGCATCTGCAGGAGGCTGGGCAGGCAGCCGGACAGCGGCGAGACCTTCTCCTCCCGGTGCAGCTCCATGAGCGCCTTCTGCATGCGCTCGGGGTTCTTGGCGTGTTTCTTGCGCAGCGCGGCGATCTGCGGCTGGAGCTTGGTGCGGGCCTTCTGCCCACGCGCCGCGGCCCGCGAGAGGGGGTGCACGGCGAGTCGCACGAGCGCGGTGAAGAGGACGATTGCGGCGGCGGTGGCCGCGCCCTGGAAGAGCGGGTGCAGCAGATCGGCGAAGGAGCCGACCAGGGCGGCGAAAGCGGACATGAACGTGGACATGGATGAGCCCTCCGGGGGTCTCGTCGTGCCGGGAGAAGGACGATCTGGCTCGGCATGACGACCCGCGTGGGGCACGCCCGAGCACACGTACTCGTGCTCGGGCGGAGAAGGTGCGAAGTCCCTACGCGGCCGTCAGGAGGGCACGGCCGGGGGCTCGGGGCCGCCTGCGCCCCTTGGCGTCGGGATCGCGCTGCGGCAGGAACGCGGTGCGTTTCTCTCGGTCGCGCATGGCGGTACGGACCCGGGTGCGGGGCACCGGGCCGGCGCAGCGGGCGCTGATGACCGAACAGGCGACGAGCGCGGAACCGGCGGCGGCGGTGGCGGCGAGCGCGACCGCCGCGGAGAGGCTGCCGCCCTCGGCGAGGAGAACCTCGGTGAGCAGGAAGAGCAGGATTCCGACGGGCCGGGGCAGGCGGGCGATGCCACCGCGCAGGCGGTTGTCGATACTGCTGCTCATCGATCCCTCCCCCGCTCGGTCCGGTGGGCTCGCTCGTTCGGCCCTCCAGTTTTTATACACGATGGCCCGGGGAGCCGGTCGGCGTCGGACGGGGTCGGTCTCCAGCGGCCGGAGGAGCCGGCGCGGCGCGAGCAGGGCGCGGCTGACCGGGTCGTCACGGTCCCGGGTCGCGCAGGGCGCGGCAAGCGCCTCGATCCTCGGCCTGCTCGTCGCGGGCGGGGGCGCCGACGCCGCTGGTCCACAAGGGCGCTACCGCCCCCTGGCTCCCGTCAGCCTCCCCCACACGACGAGCCGGTACCGGGAGGTGAATTCGGGCGTGCACGTGGTCAGCGTCACGTAGGCACCGGGCTCGCTGTACCCGGCGTGCGGCTGCGCATTGCTGCGCGGAACGGCGGCGATCACCCCGCTGTCCCGCGGCGACGTCCGGGGCAGCGTCTTGTCGACGACGTACGTGTACACCCGCTCCCGGGTCTCGACGGTGATCCGGTCACCCCGGCGCAGCCGGTTGATGTACCGGAACGGTTCGCCGTGCGTGTTGCGGTGCCCGGCGAGCGCAAAGTTCCCGACGCCGCCTGGCTGCGCGGTGCGCGGGTAGTGCCCGACGTACCCCTTGTCGAGGACGCCGCTCTTGCTGATGCCCTGGGCGACCGGGGCGGTGAGCCCGAGGCGCGGGATGCGGATGACGGCGTACGCCTGATACCGGCGAGGCGCGCGCCCCGCAGCCGTCGTACGCCCGCTCCCGCCACCACCACCCCGCGACACCGGGGCCGAACCGTCGTCCCCGTCCCCGCCCTCCGAGGGCCCCACCGGCTGTCCGCCCCCGTCCGTGCCCCGGCCCCACTCCTGCTCCAGGGCCTGCACCTGGTCCTCGGCTCCCGCTCTGGCCTGCCGATTGGTCCACCACAGCTGATGGACGACGAGGAGCAGCAGCACGACACCCAGGGTCATGACCGCCTCGGCGCCCGTCCACAGCCCACGCGCGGCAACGCGCCGCCCACGCGGGTTCCGCTGGACCGCGACCGGTATCCGCTCCCTCACGGCCCGCACGATAGGGGCACGACCCGTAACTCACCAGGGCCGGAACAACCCTCCGCCCAGTAGCCGTACAGCAGTACGGTGTGGTTCATGCGCCCCGACACGCCTGCTGACCACATCGCCGAAGCCGAGCGCCTGCTGCGCACCGCGGCGCAGTACCCCGACGACCGGGAGCCGCTGCTCCTGCGCGCCGCGGCCCACCTGGAACTCGCCGACCAGCGCCCCCGCGCCACCACCCTCTACGACGAACTGCTCGCCGCGGATCCTGCCGAACCGTCCCTGATCAAGGCTTTCAAGGCAGCGAATCTCTGGGAGTACGGTCACGAGGCCGAGGCCCGCGCGATCATCGACGGCCTCCGCGCGGCGGGACCGCTCGACGCGGCCCCCTGGAGGATCGCGGCCGAGACCCTCGAATCGCACGACGAGCTGGATTCGGCGCACGACTTCTTCTCGACCGCGCTGACCCTGCTCCTCGCTCCGGGCGAGGAAGTCCCGTACGCCACCCAGTCCCTGCTGTTCGGCCGCCACCGCGTACGGCGTCTGATGGGCCTCGGCCACGACGCCTGGGACGAGCTCGCCGACACCCTCCACAGCGCCACGGTCCCGCTGGACGAGCTCCACGACCCGAAGCGCCTGTGGTCGCTGGGCTCGTCCGACCCGGGCGAGCTCCAGGCCGAGATCATCCGCCTCCGCGCGGAACTGGGCACCTACCGCACGGCGCTGTCCCGCCCGTTCCCGGTGGCGGTCCTGCACTGGACGGCGGCGGAGCTCGACGAGCTCCTCACCGGGTACCCGGCCCTGCGCACCGAGTACCCGTCCCACCCCGAGCACCTGGCCCGCCTGGAGGCCTCTCTCCGCGACCTGCACGCGGCAGGGACCCCGAACCTCGGCATCGTCACCGGCACGGTTCCGTCGTACGAGGCCTTCGCCGCCTCGGAGGCGGCGTCGCCGTCCGACCCGGACCTCCTCCCCCAGTACGCCACCACCCTCGCGGCCCGCGGCCGCGCGGTCCCGTGGCCGCCGGCCCGGAGCGCGGCGTGCTGGTGCGGGTCGGGGCGGGCGTACCGGGAGTGCCACGGGGGCGCGTGAGTGTCTGCCCGAGGGGCGCTGACGCACAGACGTCATTAGATACATCCCAAGGGCCCTGCTTCGGCGGGGCTCTTGGGCGTACGAGCAGGCGGAACGAGGCGCTCTTTCTGCGAGAAGATTCCCTCAATGCCCCACCTTTGCAATATCATCACATTCAATCCACTGATCTCAGGGCCGCGCCTCCCCCACGCAGGTCTCAGCTCTGTGTGCGCGAGGAAGTCTTCATGACGCCCTATCAGCCTTCCGGCGACTGGCAGTACGAGATCCCGACGACCGGCAGCAAGCGACTTCCGCCCGCCGCCCGTTACGTCGAATCGCTGACGCACCAGGGTTACGGCTTCGAGGCGGCCATAGCCGACCTGGTCGACAACTCCATCGACGCGGGCGCCCGCAACGTCGTCATCAGCTTCCTCCGGGACGAGGACCGCCTCGTCAGCCTGCTCGTCGTTGACGACGGATGCGGCATGAACGACGAGGCGCTGGACACCGCGATGACGGTCGGCGGCCGCGAAGGGTACGCCAAGAGCGCACTCGGCCACTTCGGGGCGGGCCTCAAGGCCGCCTCGCTCTCGCACGCCGATTCGCTCACCGTCATCAGCCGGACCAAGCGCAGCCCGTCCACCGGCCGCCGCTGGCTGACAGCCCGCGCCCAGGCCGACTTCACGTGCGACGTCGTCGACCCCCGCTACTGCCAGGACCTCGTCGACCGCTACGACGGAATCGTCGAGTGGCACGGCACGATCGTCCGCTGGGACCACGTCCGGGCCTTCGACACCGTGACGACCGGTCAGGCCGACCGGTTCCTCAATGACGCGATCGAGAAGCTGGAGACCCACCTCGGCCTCTATCTGCACCGCTTCCTGGCCCGTGAGGGCTTCAACGTCGACATCGTCGTCGAGGACGTGCGGACCAAGGAGGAGCTCGACCACCGCGGCGTCGAGCCGCTCGACCCGTTCGGCTACCGGGTGCCGGGCCGGGCCGGCTACCCACGTACGTACACCGCACCGATCGAGGGCGTCGGCGAGCTCGCGCTGACCGCGCACATCTGGCCGCCGAAGTCGCCGCTGGTCAGCTTCCGCGGCATCGGTCCGCTCGCCGAACGCCAGGGCTTCTACATCTACCGCAACGACCGGCTCGTCCAGGCGGGCGGCTGGAACAGCACCCGCAGCGCCGAGGGCCACCTCGCCCTGGCCCGGATCGCCGTCGACCTGCCGACCGAACCGAACGAGGTCTTCAGCCTCACGGTGAAGAAGGACGGCGTGACGGTCACGCCCGCCTTCGCCCGCGGTCTCGAACAGGCCACCGACGACAAGGGCCACACATTCGCCGCGTACCTCCAGGAAGCGGAGACGACGTACCGGGAGGCGGCTCGCCGCTCCACCGAACCGACCCGCAAGGCCGTCATCCCGGCCGGCAAGGGCCTCGACCCGAAGCTGAAGCGGGCCCTGCGGGACGAACTGCCGGAGCTGGACGGCGAGGACCCGATCACCTTCCGCTGGGACGCACTGCCGTCGGAAGTGTTCTTCGAACTCGACCGGGAGGAGCGGGAGGTCAGGCTCAACAAGGAGTACCGGTTGGCCTTCAACGGGGGACGCCGCGGCGGCCTGAACGACGCCCCGGTCGTCAAGAGCATGCTCTACCTCATGGTCAACGAGATCTTCCAGAAGGAACGGGTCCGGGCCGTCCACACCGACAACGTCGCCCTGTGGAACAGCGTCCTGGTGACCGCCGCCCGCTGCGAACTCTCCCGCTGACCCGCTGAAAAGAGCCCTTACGCCATGACCGACGTTGCCGATCACCTCTACAACCTGCACGGCGATGTCCTGGCCGCGATGCGCCGGGGCCCCAAACCCTTCGCCAAGCTGGCCTTCGTCCTGTCCGAGGCCGAGGAACCCACCGACACCGACTTCGGACACTTCCGGGACCGTATCGTCGCCGCGGGCCCCGGCGACGAACTCACCGCGCTCTGGCACCGCACACTGACCACCTGGGACCTCGCGGAACACGTGGACTGGTCGACCGCCGCCGCCCGCACCGACGAGCGCCGCGCGGACACCTACGCCCGCCTCGGCTTCGGACCCGACCTGCGCAAGGCACTCGACCAGGCGGTCCCGGTGTTCAAGGAGCCCGGCGCAACGGTCATCAGCAAGGACTTCACGTCCTGGTACTCGCGCGACGCCGCCGCCGCCCGCTCCTTCTACTGGAACTCGTACGAGCAACTCCTGCGCCGCAAGGGCTGGTCGGACGCGGCCGTCTCCAGCCTCGACGAGGCGAGCCATGCCGTGGTCGAGCGCCTCTCCGACCCCACCCGCACCGAGGCATACGGCGCCCGCGGCCTGGTCGTGGGCTACGTCCAGTCGGGCAAGACCGCCAACTTCACCGGAGTCACGGCAAAAGCCATCGACGCCGGCTACCGCCTGGTCATCGTCCTCGGCGGCACCCTGAACCTCCTCCGGGGCCAGACCCAGCGCCGCCTGGACATGGAACTGATCGGCCAGGAGAACATCCTGCGCGGCGCCGACCCTTCGGACCTGGACGCCCTGGTCGGCATCGACTACCAGGACGACGAGGACTGGCCGGAGAAGTTCGTCAGCCACGGCCACCGGCCTTTCAACATCGAGCGGCTCACCACCCGGGACAACGACTACCGCAGCCTTCTGCAGGGCATCCGCGCCCTGGAGATCGAAAAGCGCGAACCGCACCTCCCGCTGTACGTCCCCGAGAACCTGCACCGCGCGGCCGCTCGCGTCATGGTCGTCAAGAAGAACAAGTCCGTCCTGACGAACCTGGTGAAGGACCTCAAGAAGATCGGTCCGATCCTCCGCGAGATCCCCACCCTGATCATCGACGACGAGTCCGACCAGGCATCCGTGAACACCTCCGACCCGAAGAAGTGGGAGTCGGGCCAGATCGAGCGCACAGCGATCAACGGACTGATCTCCCAGCTCCTGGGCCTGCTCCCGCGTGCCCAGTACGTCGGCTACACCGCTACCCCGTTCGCGAACGTCTTCATCGACCCGAGCGACGGCGAGGACATCTTCCCGCGCGACTTCCTCATCTCCCTGCCACGACCGGTCGGCTACATGGGCGTGCAGGACTTCCACGACCTGAACGGCGAAGGCGCGGCGGAGGAGACTAACGTACGCGGCATATACGAGGACACGGGCGACCGCCTCCAGGAGGCGATAGACGCGTTCGTCCTCACGGGCGCCCTGAAGCTGTACCGCGCCGATCACGGGGTTCCGGCAGGCCCGTTCCGCCACCACACGATGCTGGTGCACGAGTCGGTGAAGATGGACGACCACGCGGATCTCGCCGAGCGCATCAAGACGCTGTGGGACCGCGCCGGATACATGTCCCGCGAGGGACACGCCCGCCTGGAAGCCTTGTTCGGAGCCGACTTCCGGACGTACGCGACCGACGGTCTGCCCACCCCCGATTCGTACGCCGAACTCAGGCCGTACATCTCCCCCACGCTTCAACGCGTGTCGTCGGGCGGGTCCCCCGTCATCGTCGTCAACGGCGACACTGACCGCTACTTCTCCCAGATCGATCTGGACTTCGACCGCACACCGAACGTCTGGAAGATCCTCGTCGGCGGCACGAAACTGTCCCGCGGCTTCACGGTCGAGGGCCTCACGGTCACCTACTACCGCCGCACCACCCGCCAGGCCGACACCCTGATGCAGATGGGCCGCTGGTTCGGCTTCCGCCCCGGCTACCGCGACCTGGTCCGCCTCTACATCGGCCGCGAGGAGCCGCTGACCAAGGCGCAGACGGTCGACCTGTACGAGGCCTTCGAGGCGATCTGCCGCGACGAGGAAACCTTCCGCTCCCAGCTGTCGCGCTACGCGGAACTGGTCGACGGCAAGTCGCAGGTGACCCCGGCCCAGATCCCGCCGCTGGTGTCCCAGCACCTGCCGTGGATCAAGCCGAGCGGCCGCACGAAGATGTTCAATGCGGAGCTGGTGGAGATCCGGTCACCGGGGCAGCCGATCGAACCGGCCTCATACCCCATGGACGCTGCGGCAATCGGCCGCAACACCGAACGCTGGCGGCCGCTTCTCGACTCCTTCGGTACGGTCCCCGTCACCCTTACCAACCCGCCGGACAGTACGAGTTCGCTCACTCGAAGCTTCTCCGCACTCACCGCCAGCGTGCCTCACTCGGAGCTCATGGGAGTGCTGGCCGGGCTTGAATGGGAGCGGCCAGACCTCTTCCGGCCCCACTTGACATACCTCTCGCAGCTCGATGGCAGGCTAGCCAAGGTGGACAACTGGCTGGTCATCGCTCCGCAGCTGTCGCGCGCAGCCCGGATTGAGGCAACCATCCTTGGCTCTTCGCCCTTCTCTCTCGTCCGCCGTGGCCGGCAAGCTGGGAAAACGGCGTTCGGCCGCATCGCCAGCGTCGAGCACCGGGCCGCAGCACTGCGCCTGGCAGACGGAACCGGCATTCCGGGGCTCTCTGTCGGCTCAACCACCGGAGTTGCATTGCTCTACCCGGTCGTGGAGGGCCAGAGTGACGCTGAGACGCACGCCGCCGCGCCCCACGGTGCGGCAGATCCGTCGAAGGTCATCATGGCCTTCACTCTCATTCCGCCAGCATCCGCGATCGGTTCGTCGAAGCGCCTTCTCCGGTTCCAGACCAAGGACTCCCGGCACGCCGGCAGCATTGCGGTGCAGAACACTTCGCCCTGACAGCAACCACTCCCGTCACCTGGGAGTCATGACAGGTACCGCCACGTTCTTGATCTCCCCAGAAGGAGCAGCGAGTGACCCTGTTCGACATGCCAGGACCCGCTTTTGGCGTCTGCGACGACCCTGAACTCATGCTAGTTCACCAGCATTTGATGAAACGTGACCCCGACGGCCAGCGCTTCGCCCGCGTCCTCCGAGACACCATCGACCAGTTACTCGATGGCGAGCACACAGGCCGTTTCGACTGGAATGACCTCCATAAGACAGAGAAGACTCACGCTGGCACCCTCGTGGAGATCAATCTTCTGAGGGAGTTCGGGTTTGATGCCGGCCAGGACATGGATTATCTGATCGAAGGCATCGAGGTCGACTGCAAGTTCTCGCAGAAGGAATTTGGCTGGATGATACCGCCAGAAGCCCTGGACGAGATCTGCCTCGTTGTCTGGGCGGACGACCATAAGGAGCTAGGCCTCTGGAGCGCAGGACTCTTCCGCGCCGATCGCCAGAAGCTAACGATGAGTGGGAAGGTCACCAAGAAGGGCAATCGCGACGGAAAGTTCCGCCTGACCAAGGATCACCACTCCATGGTCACCTGGCTTTGGCACCGAGAGCAGCTGAAAGAGAACCTCCTGCTGCATCTGGATTCCTCTGTGCGATCCAAGATCCTCTCGCCGCGATCCGGGCAAAGGAAGGTCAACGAACTATTCCGACAAGTTCAACGGCGTCGAATCGACCGAAACGTCGTGAGAACCCTTGCCCAACAGTACGACTACATGGCGCGTGTCCGGGATGACAAAGACGGAACGCGTGCCCGTCCCGCTCTGCGACAAAAGGGCATCATCATCACTGGCGACTCGGCGAACCACCGAGCCGTGGCTGAGGCGCTTGGTGGGCCCGTGCCAGAAAAGGGTGAATTCGTAAGCTTCAAGATCGCACGCGCACGGCCTCATCATGGTGACCGTCCATCGGCCGAGCTCGACGGATGCCATTGGGTCGCGGTGGGCGAGAACGAAGATGCTGACACGCCCGCACCGAAGCTTCCGTCGCGCTGAGCGCCTTCTCGCGGGTTCCGCCGAGCGATCGAGGTCGTCCTTCACACAGAGGAAGAGCGGCCAACCTGCCGTTCCCCAACACGGCATTGACATGCAGGCCCGAGCACTGTTCAACGTGCCTCTTCCGACAAAGAGGAGTTAATCCATGGTCGCCCTGGCCGGGCAGGGACCCGTTGATCACGCAATACCGGGACTGGAATCAGAACGTTCAGCAGACGCTCAGTCGGGCGTCCCTGAGGGCATGGTGTCAGCGCTGCCACTGCGAACCACGGTTACGGTGACTGTTTCGATGGTGGACCAGTCGCCGTCCTGGTGAACAGTGGGCTTCAGGTCGGTCTTCCGCTCCACACGGGTCGTGATCTCAGACCAGCTGCTGTGCTGATCAACGGGATTCTCCATGGGCTCTCCCTAAGTACTAGAAGTCAGGCGGAAATGCCTGATGACACCGCCGGATCGGCGGTCAGCGGGGGACCGGGGGTCGATGTGTGATCTAGCCGTGGCCGAAGTCAGTCGCGGATGTCAGCGAGGGTTAGTAATTCTTCGGGCGGTAGGGCAGCGCGCATAACTAGCTCCGCGTACGTGGTGAGCCCGCGAGCGATAAGCGCGAGTGCAATGCGCATGGCGTCCTCTTGGGTGCGCTCACGCCCACCCAAGAGGACAGCTTCGGCAAGATCCCCGCTGCCCGTGGCGTGCAGTTCATCTACGGTCGCGCTGATCTCGTCGGCGGTCATGGTCTTGCTGGCAGACCAGGCGATTCCGAGTACGCTTCGTCGGTTACCGGCGGCGTGCGCAGCGACCAGGGTGCCGAGTGCCTGGTGGACAGTGGTGTTCGCGGCGTTGCGCCGGTCCCCTGCCTGTTGGGGTGCCGCAAGGGTGCCGGAAGGTGCGGTGCAGGCCAAATCATGGATACCGGCATCGGGCGAGGTCGTACGCCTGGATATGTTCGATGCCGCGGACTCGTCTCGGTTCCGCCGCGCAGCGGAGCTGCGGAGTCGCTCCAGTTCGGCAAGGGCGACAGGCACCTCTTCCGGAGCAACTGCCCCACAGAGAGCCTGGTGCATCGCCCTCAGCCGTTTCGCATTTGGTACCCGGCGACCACTCCAGTAGCAGGACAGGCTGCTCAGGGGGACGTTCAGTTGTCGAGCTCGAGCTCCCTGCTTCACGTTGGGGATGATGTTGATCAGGTGGCGGAAGCGATTGACGAACCTTATGCGGTCGGAGCCGCACCCTTCCCAATACGTCTCTCTGACATGGCCGATCGCAGCCACGGATCCCCCTCGCAAGAGTAAGTGTTGAGCAAGAGTCAGTCTTTCCTGAACAGGCGGCTGCAGCGCAACCCGGAATGGAACCTTCCGGCCTTTGGCTTGTTTGCGCAGAGCTGCACCCGCAGGCCCGTGTTTGCGTTTCGCAGATCCACCCTCGGTACATGTTTGCGTTTCGCCGCAAAGATCCGCAGGGGCTTGCCGTGATGCTTGGGCGCGCGTCCAATAGGGGGTGCGGGCGCTGCCTGCAATGGCTGTGCCAGCTCGTTGTTGCCCGAACTCCACTTCCACGAAAGAAAGGTAGGAAGCATGACATTTCAGGAGATTCCGTCGTGGCGGGATACGGGCAGGGGAACGATGGTCCGATGCGCCCTGTGGCTGGTCTCCGAGGTGGGCGTTGGTGAGGTGTTCACGAAGACCGAGCTTCGGGATGCCTTCCCCGAAACGTCGCAGATTGACCGCCGGATGCGGGACCTCAGGGATCGCGGCTGGAGAATCGCCACCAACCGAGAGGATCCAACGCTGACATCAAGCGAGCACCGCTTCGTCGGGATGGGCGCGGAGGTGTGGAAGCCTGGCCAGTCGAAGGCCAAGACGCCGGCGGCAAGCATTACGGCGACGCAGCGGCGTGAGATCTTTGAGGCGGATGAGCACCTGTGCCGAGTCTGCGGTATCACCGCCGGCGAAGTATACGAGGGTGGCGTGGAAACGGCTCAACTGGACATTGCGCGCCGGGATG
This sequence comes from Streptomyces sp. NPDC005151, assembly GCF_053599875.1. Classification (NCBI taxonomy): domain Bacteria; kingdom Bacillati; phylum Actinomycetota; class Actinomycetes; order Kitasatosporales; family Streptomycetaceae; genus Streptomyces; species Streptomyces sp. NPDC005151. Next base: position 65,010 of record NZ_JBSFYR010000030.1, read on the forward strand.
TCCTGAAGCCCGGCGCGAAGGTAGTAGTGGAGATGGTCACCGAATGCCGCCGCTGCAGGGTCGGTGGGCGCGGCGGCCAAGCCGACCTGGCTGGAATCCTCGGCCGCTTGGGACAGATGAGCCAGATCGAGCGAGATCACTTCTCTCAGTGGATGGCGGCGGACCGCCGGGACTTCAGCATGATGGAGCGTCTCTGGGGCGAGTACCGGACTCTGCCCGCAGAGTCCCGGACGATGGTCCGGGAGGCCTTCAGGTCGGCAAAGCGCTAAGCGGGGTGCCGACGGCGCTGGCGAGTGCGAGACACAGCTGGAGATAGAGGAGAAGTATGAAGATGCTGAAGTTTAGCCTCCCGCCGAAGGCGGCTGAGAACGCTGATTTCATCGCAAGGCGACTCAAGGGGGCTGTTGAGGGAGAAGGGCCACGGGAGACGGTCACCGTGGAGTGGAATGGCCGTCCGCTTCACGTCGGCGTGATCGACATGCCGCTGCGCGACCTTTACTACAATCCCGCGACACATCGGATCAGGGCTCAGCTCGACCACGATCCGGTTCTTTCCGAAACCTTGAAGGCCGACCCTTGGCTGGATGAGAGTCAGGACTACCTGAATCGCCTGCTGATTAGCAAGCCCACCAACCCTGATGAGGCCGACCCTGAATTTGAAAAACTAGTTGCCAGTCTCGGCACGGTCGAACAGCAGGAACCGGGACTGATCACACACGAGGGAATCCTAGTAAACGGAAACACTCGCGCCGCAGCTCTGAGGCAGCTGAAGAAATCATCGATCCGAGTGGGCGTGCTGCCATCCACATTCACGTGGGAGGACATCAACGCAGTCGAGCTCGCCCTTCAGCTCCGGCCGGATGCGCGCAGAGACTACTCATACATCAATCGTCTGATCGCAATGGAAGAGCAGGAGTTGATGGGTCGAGCGGCAGTAGATATTGCTAGAGAATTCCATATTCAATTGAAGACCTTCAAGCAGGAGCGATGGATTCTCGGCGTCATCCGGGAGATGATCGAGCGGAGCCGGACATCCGATGGTGCACAACTGAGCTTCACTGACTTTGAGGGCCACCAAGAGAATTTTAAAGAGCTGCACCGGAACTATACACATTCGGAGGCAACCAGCCAGGAAGTCGCCGAACAGGTCAAGGAGAATCGGATAGCGGCTATCATTCTTGGTTTCGCGAAGACGAAGACGCGTTTGATCGACGGAGAATTTCAACATAATTACCTGCAAAAGACACTTCCCCGGGACTTCAGAAAGCCCATTCCCGAGGCTGATGCTCCAATTTCGATTGCGGGGCTCAGTGTGTCAGTTGCACCTCCGTCAGAATTCGTCGGGCAGGCACGAGCTATCACAGACCGGATCCTGCAGGCCAAGGCTAAAGAATCGGCCCGCCACCTTTCCGCGGAGATCCGCGAGACAGCTCAGCAGGCCGTAACCTCAGCGCACAGAGGAATGAAACGGGCGATTGACGAGGCTGACCGTGATGACCGCTTGACGAAGGTCCAGCAGACGACCGCGGAGCGGCTCGATGACGCCCGCGCAGCTATTGATCAGAGCGTCAGCGACCTGGCTCAGGCATTGGCCAGCAGCAGCCTAGACAAGGAGGGGTTCGATAGCGCGCTGCTGCGGCTCAGGGGCAGCCTCGTGAAGCTGGCTCGGCAGGCGAATCGCGGAATACCCAATCCCGGCGCCGGCATGGCATGGCTCATCAAGGCAAGCGAGGATTAGGCGTGACTGACCCTGCGGAGCCGTCGCTGCGACTCGGTTTCGACGAGACTCGGACCAAGGTCATCTTGAGGACTCAGCCAGAGAGCTACGAGCGACTGGTGCGACTGACTGCACGGTTCAGTAGCGGCAGCCAGCGGGGAGCGCTGGCAGCCGAGGTTGACCTTGAGGACTTCCTCTCTCATCTCACGCTGCTCAACCAGTGGCACGACCCTGCCGGGGTGTCCTTTGCCCTTGACCTGAGGGCATTGGCCGAAGGGTCGGTACGGGACTCGCAGGCGGTCGAATCTCGGCTAGCCGCCGGTAGCCAAGGGCTGGACGTCGTCGCCGAAGTTACTCCCGACGACGTGCTACTGCGGCTAGGTGCTGCGTGGAAAGCACCGTTGACCGAGTTCCAGGTCCGCGATATCGCCAAGCTGCTGTCTCTCACCCACGGGGCGAATTTCAGTGTGCCTGGTGCGGGGAAGACCCGAACGGCGATGGCTGTTTACGCGGCACTCCGTCACGCAGGCAAGGTCAAGCGCCTGCTTGTCGTTAGCCCAAAGTCCGCTTACGAGGCGTGGGAGGAAGAGAGCGGGTCCTGCTTCACGGCGCCGCTAACGGTCCGTGTTTTCGAACGGCGGCCAGACAGCGACGCTGAAGTGCTTCTGGTGAACTACGAACGGCTATACCGGTACCAATCCGAGCTGGCGGACTGGCTGAGTACTGCGCCGACCCTGATGGTGCTAGACGAGGCTCATCGGATGAAGCTCGGCGCCCGGGGCACCTACGGCGCGACTTGCATGGCGCTCGGGCCTCTGGCACATCATCGCCTAATCCTCACAGGTACGCCCGCTCCGAACGGTGCCAAGGATTTGGAGAGTCTGCTCTCCTTCGTATGGCCGGGACACGGCCGCCGGGCTGTCGACAAGGCCGTGGCGGGTGGAGACCTGGCGTACGCGAGCAAAGTCCTCCGTCCACTTTTCACAAGGACGACGAAGAGCGAACTCGGACTTCCTCCCGTAGATGTCCAAGTGCGTTCTGTAGAACTCCCTGATGCCCACCGCAAGCTGTACTCGGCTCTCAAGAAGAAGGCTTCGAACTCAGGCGAGTCCGAGCAAGATGAGTTCATCAGAATGGGCAAGGTACTTGTCTATCTGATGATGGCTAGCACAAGTCCGGCATTGCTAGAGAAGGGATTGGACCGCTACGAGCCGCTGCCTTTCCATATCCCATCACTCAACCACCCGACCGACAGTTCGTTGCGCGATCTCATGCGGAACCTTCCCCGCTACGAAATGTCACCAAAGTATGAGGCTGTCCTTCAGACTGTGTCTGAAAATGCCCGAGCGGGGCGCAAGACTCTGGTGTGGTCGACATTCGTCCGTAACCTCACGACGCTGGGAAGTGCCCTGGCGAGATTCCAGCCGGCGATCGTGCACGGCGGCAGCATCGACCGCGATAAGCAGATCCGCCGATTCCGGCAGGACCCTGGCTGCATGGTGCTGCTGTCGAACCCGGCAACGCTTGGAGAAGGGATCAGCCTCCACCACGTATGCCACGACGCGATCTATGTAGACCGAGACTTTGCAGCCGGCCGATTCTTGCAGAGCTTGGACCGAATTCATCGTCTGGGGCTGCCGGCCGACACGAAGACACGCATCACAATCCTCCTTGCCAAAGGAACGATCGACGATCTCGTTCATAGGCGCCTAGGACATAAACTGGAGTTCATGGGGAGGATCCTGGATGATCCTTCGGTACAGGAGCTGGCTGACCCGGAAGAAGAGGTGGCTCCCTGGGGGATGGATGCCGCTGACCTCCGGGCCCTCCTCGAGCATCTGGGTGCGGCGGCGCAGGATGGATAACGATGGCAACTGGCTTCCCCCGGAAGGCTCGTGGGCCTCATCGGCCGCCCGGCGCCGCAATATGCAGGCCATCCGGAGCCGGGACACCAAGCCGGAAATGTTGATCCGACGGCTCCTGTACGCGCAGGGGTTCCGGTATCGGGTAGCGGCCAAGCCCCTACCCGGGCTTCGTAGGACGGCTGACATTGTCTTCCGTCCTACGAAGCTGGCTGTGTTCATCGACGGCTGCTACTGGCACGGCTGCCCGGAGCACTACGTCTCGCCGAAGACCAATCCCGGTTACTGGTCGGACAAGGTTGCGCGGAACGTGACCCGTGACCGGGACACAGATGAACGCCTCCGTGAAGCGGGATGGACTGTGCTCCGATTCTGGGAGCACGAGTCACCCAACGACTGCGCCCTCACGATCGCTGCTACGGTCAGCCGCCTTCGGGATCACAGGCACTGAGAGATCAGCCAGCTTGAACAACAGCTCGCTGTCGCGTTCCTCAGCCAGGGTTCGCTCCTCCCGAACCGGGGCCACGACGCCGGCTGCGCGAGCCGCCTTGAGAGCAGCGAGGATCTGCTCCCCCACTGCTTGAGCGACCGGCGGAGGGAAGGCGTTTCCCACTTGCCGGTATGCAGCGGTCTTCTTGCCTGTGAACTTCCAGCTCTCCGGGAAGCCCTGGATGATCGCTGCCTGCGTCACCGTGAGCTTAGGTCCCGCCGCAGAAAAGAGATCACGTTCCTGGCTCTTCAGCCGCTGCATGTCTTTTGAGTCATTCGCGACGCCGAGCCCGCACACGCCGAGCAAGGCCCACGCCTTCTTCGCCCGAGTGGGACCGAGGTCAGCGCCGCCATGCTTCTTGGAACCGCCAACAAGCGTGGGCGCAACGCCCTTCGACGCCTGGCGTAGCCACGTCTTGAACACTTCGTCGGCCCGGGGGTCAACGACCTCGTCGTAGCGCTTTGCCATGCTCTTCTTCAGCGCTTCCCCGACCGTGACAAGCCGCCGGTCCTCAGGCTTCGTAGCGGCGAAGAACGGGATGTACTCCCTCTTCATCGCCACCAGAATCGCGCGCGGGCGGAGTTGCGGCACTCCGTAGTTCTTCGCTTCCAGAACTTCCCAATAGCACTTTTCGTAACCCATGAGCTCAAGGCGTTCCAGAAGCTCCTCCCGGTACCCCTGGAATTTCTCCTTCGGCTCCAAGAGTCCCCGGACGTTCTCAATCATCACAGCCTTGGGCTCAAGCTCATCGACGAGGTCGAGCATGGTCGGGAACAGATCTCGCTCGTCGTCCCGCCCCAGCTGCTTTCCCGCGATAGAGAAAGGCGGGCACGGCACACCGCCGGCAAGCAGGTCCAGGTCGCCCGCTTCGAGCTCTAGCTCCAGCCTCAGATCCAGCGGCTTGAGCTGCGTCAGGTCAGCCTGTTTGACCTTACAGCCCTCCCACTCCGCGTTCCCCTCCACGTTCTCCCTGAGAGTGGCTACCGCGTTCGTGTCGATCTCGATCAGCGCAAGGTGCCTGAATAGCGCATTGTGCAGACCCAGTGCCTGCCCACCCGCCCCGGCGCAGATCTCAACCGAGGTGAACTCCCTCTTGGTGCTGGTCATGCACCCTCCTTCCAGACTTGCCCGACTGGCACCGATTGCCACCAGTCATCACAGAGGGTGACAGACCCTACTGACAACACGACCGGCTCCAAGTGTGCGTCACACATCGATACGCTCCGACCGCCCCACACGTGACAGCGAACACTCATACGATATGGCCCATGCCGAGAAGCCCTGCATGGACCCGTGACGAGTTGCTTCTGGCCTGCGCACTCGTTGTCGAGAACGACTGGAATGAGCTCCGCGAGGGTGACTCTCGTGTACTCGACCTCTCCGACCTGCTCCGCTCTCTGCCCATCCACGAAGGTGCTTCGCAGACCATCCCGAAGTTCAGATCCGTCGGCAGCGTCAGCCGCAAGACGTCCGATCTGGCCTCGAACCACCCCTCCTACACCGGCACGCCCACCAAAGGCGGCCGACTGGACAAGGAGGTAATCGCCGCCTTCATCGCCCGGCCCTCCGAGATGCTCCAGGCTGCCACGGCCCTGCGGCAGGGTATCGGCACGGGCGAGCTGCACGAGATCCCAGAAGATCCAGACGAGCTCGACGATGAGGGAAACTCGGCGATCGAAGGCCGCCTCCTCGCCCGCTGGGCTCTCCATCGCGAACGCGACCGCGGTCTTCGGGCTCGCAAGATCGCCTGGGCTGAGAAGTTGGGGCAACCCTTGCAGTGCGAGGTTTGTGCTTTCGATTTCGGCCACTTCTACGGGACCCTCGGTAGGGGCTACATCGAGGTTCACCACCGGCTGCCGCTCCATGTATCTGGGCCCCGCGAGACCAAGCTGGACGATCTGGCGTTCCTGTGCGCTAACTGCCACCGCATGTGCCACAAGAGCCGCTCTGGTGAATCCTGGCGCACCCCTAGCGCCCTGCGGGCCGAAATCGCCCAGCCCAGCCCCAGCCCCAGCTCCTGACCAGACACCGCCCCCGCCCGGGAGATCACGCCGCAGCATCCAGTCCGGCTTCGTAATGCTGCTGCACGCGGTCAAGGACGTCTTCGGGGTCACAGCCCTGGGAGTCCAGCCAGTGGAGCAAATCCACAATCAATGTGGTCACCGACTCCTCGTGCGCCTGCGGATGACTGAGCGGCGCCACGGCGGCTGTCCCTGCCAGCTCACGGTATTCGCCGAGAACCGCGCTGGCGCGCCAGATTCGGACGCGCTCACCGTCGCCCGAGAGAGGCAGCTCACACCAGACCGCCTTCCCCGACGCGGTGACGCGGGTGCCCCAGTCACGCGCCATAGCTGCCAGCAGATGGAGGCCGCGACCGCACTCCGAGGCGCATCCGACCTCGGAAACGGCCGGCACCTTGTAGCTCGTGTCATGGATCTCCACGCGGATCACATCGGCACGAAACTCGAGGATGAGGGTTGCAGCACTTCCTGCACCCACGTGCTTGACCACGTTCGTCGCGAGTTCGGTCACTACGAGCTCAGCCTCACCCACAAGGTCTGCCAGACCCCAAGGGCGCAGCTCAGCCTGCACGGCTCGCCGGAGTCCGCGCATGGCTTCGGGGGACGCCTTGAACGGAAGCACGTATTGGTACGGAGTCTGAGCGTTGCTGCGACTTGCCATGTCGATACACCCTCCTTAGCCACAACAGCACCTAACCCGTCGCGTCCATGCGACTGCACTGCGTAGCGCCTGGATGCGAGTATGGCATCGAGATGTTCCACTGTGTAACTTCTCAAGACTCTCTATCGAGTGAATCTGGTAGTGCAGCAACTCGACGGCGATCTAGCCTCGTTGGGCCGCGGCCGCCAGCTCCCGGCGCCACTGGAAAGGATCCACATGTCAGCGAGGACCACCACCCGCCGACGCCACCTCGGCGCAACGATGCGCAAGCTGCGCGCCCGCAAGGGAATGACCCTGGAGGAAGCCGGCCAGCTCGTCGGCGTATCCAAGGCCACCGTCAGTCGGTACGAAGCCACCGAAGGGCCCGTCAAGTGGCTAGTGATCGACGCCCTCTGCCGTGAATATGGCGCAAGTGACGCAGAACGCAGTGCACTTGTATCCCTGGCCAAAGATTCGAAGCAGCAGGGCTGGTGGAGCTCGTTCGCCGACCACATCCCCGAGACGATGAATCTGATGCTCACCCTCGAAGACGAGGCTGTGCGCGAGGACCACTTCTCCTGTGTGTACGTCCCGGGCCTGCTCCAGACGCGGAGCTACACCACTGCGCTGCAGCAGGCCAATGAGATGCGCCGCTCGCCCGAGGAAATCGAACGCCTCGTGGACATCCGCATGCGGCGCCAGGAGATTCTCGCCCGCCCCAAGGCCCCGCACCTGTGGGCCATCCTCGATGAGTCCGTCATCCGCCGGGTGATGGGCTCCCCCGGGATCATGCGCGAGCAGCTCAGCCATCTGCTCACTGCCAGCGTCTCAGGAAACATCACACTTCAGATCTTGCCCTTCTCCCGCGGTGCACACTGCGCGGCCCTGGGCAGCTTCGTCATCCTTGGCGGCGCCGAGCCCTCGCTGGATGTGGTGTACGTCGACCTTCACGTCGGCTCCGTCTTCATGGAGAAGGATGCGGAACTGGATCGCTACCGACTTGCGTTCGAATACCTGCGCGCACAAGCGTTGGACATCGAAGCGTCACGGGAGTTGATCAGCCGTGCCAAGGAGGACCTGAAGGATGCCAAGGACGAACATTGAGGTTCCGGACTCTGCCTGGTTCAAGTCGTCGTACAGCGGCGGCAACGAGACCGAGTGCGTTGAGGCGGCCTTCGCCGCTGCCGGCACCTCCGTACGCGACAGCAAGCGGCCGCACAAGCACCGTCTCCAGGTGGGCTCTGCGGCCTGGGAGAGCTTCATCGGCGCCGTGCAGAATGGGCAAATCGGCTGACCCACGGAGAGAAAGTGCCCTGCTCTCCGAGCGCATCCTTGGCAACTCCCTCTGCCACTGGCACAGTTGATCGTGAAGATTCAGTTCTCGGGGGGCGTCTGGAGTGGGACACGTACGTCGTCAGGCTGTCCTGGCGTTCTGTTCTCTCTTACTGATCCCGCTCGCTGTCCACCTCCCCGCCGATCGAGCGGATGCCGTCGACGCGACCCAGTTCACGGTCGCCTTCTTCGCAACGCTCCTCACCGGTGAAGCCGTGATCTTCGCGCTCACCTTCTCGGCGGCCAGCTCCTGGCCGTCCCTGCGCGCCATCGACAGCCACATCGCCTTCCGCGAGTGGGTCTTCATCGGCTGGGTCGCCGCGATGTTCACCGCATGTGGGTTGCTGGGCAAGAGCGCGACCAGTCTCACGTACGGCGCACTGCTCTTCATCCTGGCGAACGTCTTCGGTGTCTTCTCGTTCATCCGGCTTTTCGGTCTCGCCAGCATCGGTGGTCGTAATCGGCTCCTTCGCCAGACTCTCGCCGAGGCACTGCCCGGTCCGCGGCCCCAGGTGCTTCTGGACGACCCGGTGGTCGCCGCCTATCTCGGCGCCCTTGACCAGGCCATCAGCACCAACGACCCGACCGGCATCCGCAACCTCGTAGGCCAGCTCGTCGATGCGGACGTCGAACCACGAGGCCGCGACTCTTCCGTCGTCCTGCGCCTGGAGGTCCTTCACCGGCTCGCCCGGGCAGCCCTCGTGCGCGGTGCCGATCCGGTGGTGGTCGTCGGCTGCGCGGAATCCCTGATCAGTTCCGTACTGCGACAGATTCGCGATCTGGCCGACCCGGCAGTGGTGCTCAGTGAGCTCAGCAGATACCTGGGCTGGCTCGGCAACACGGCCCGCCTCATGTCCGTGCGAGGCATCGCCTCCGGCCGGGCGGCCCGCGAACTGGTCGCCATGACAGTCGACAGCCGGCTGCGCATCCTCCTCGCCGTCGACCCCGATCCCAAGCTCTTCCAAAGCCCCGAGGAGGTCGGATCCGTCATAGCGGACCCTGCGGGAATACTGATCTGGGCCCGGGACTTCACCGAGTTCCAGGGGGCTCATCAGGCCAATGGGCTCTACAGCGTGTTCCAGATCCTCACAGGAACCAAGTTCATGGGGAATTACTGGGACGGAGATTCCATGCTCGGCGAGCTGCGCCGGAGGCTCTTCGGCGCAGAAATGCGAGCCGTGGGAGCGGATGCGGACGCAGCCCGTCTACTCTTTGGCAGTGTCGCCGAGTTCGACCGGTTCTGGATGCTGGTCTCCGTGGGCGCCATCGCCACTCTTCGCGATACGCGAGTCCCTCATCCACCCGAGTTGGTCCGCCCCGAGTTCACACCGGACCCGCAACTCCTCGGCGCCTATCTGCGTTCCTTCGGCACGCATCGGTGGTTCGAAACGGCCCGCGAGGCCCATGAGGCGCTCTTGGCACTCGTCAGCCGCGCCGACGGCTCCGACGCTCCCTGGGAGCTCATCCGCGAACGCACTGCGCAACGGGCGTTTCGGACACCGGCACCCCGGGCCGAGCCCAGGGAACGACCCGCTGCCATGGTGCTGGCTATCGCCTGCCGGCTCGCGCCCCTCGAACCGGGCGGTTCCGACGCCGAACTACGCGCCTTCCTGGCCGCTCTCCCTACACCCGCGCTGGCGGCAGCCGACGAACTTGCTGCCCGCGTGCTGCCCGGTGCGGCCGAGCAGAGAGAACCGGGAGACGCGGTGGTCAAGGGGTTCCGGGTCATGCAACTCGTCGGCTCACACACTCGGGTGGGACATGGACAGTGAACACTGGCGGAGCCATGCGGAGAGGCTGCTCGAACCCTCCGTGCAGGCAGCGGTCGTGGTCCAGTGCGGTCTCGGTTGGCTGCGACCACCCCAACTGGCCCTGCGGAACGAAATCGACGAAGCTCTCCTGACCGCGCAGCTGCAGCGCGGCGCCGCACTGCAGATCGACAGGCTCGTCCTTCATAATCTGCCGGTCGCGGTGAGTGAGGAGGCCGACTTCCAGGCGGTGACGGCAGCGTTCGAGACATGGCAGTTCAGGCTTGCCACTGCCTGTTCTCTACTGCCCGCACCTGCACCACGCATACACCGCCTCATTATCCGCGGCGACCGGCCAGAGACGCCTCCGGCGGATATGGTCGCGGTACTGAAGGACGGCCAGTGGTCCAATGCGGAGCAGGCGGCAGCTGCCTTGCAGCGCATCGGCACCATAGGGAGCACCACTCCTCTGACCGGGTATGACGTCGACCTGTCAGGGCCGTTCAGCGACAGCGACCCGTCGGTTCACATGTGAGATGAGGGAGATTCTGTTGCCATACACCAAGGAGTCACCAGACGACCGTGCCTTCCTGGAGAAGGCCATTTCGGTGTCACGCCACGCGTTGGACGACGAGGGAAAGACGCCCTTTGGAGCCGTGATCGTAATTGACGGCACGATCGTGGGTACGGGTACGAGCTCCGTGGTGGAACTCCATGACCCGACCGCCCACGCCGAGATGATGGCGCTGCGGGCGGCCGGCAGCGCGCTGCAGAACCACATCATGGAGAACGCTGTCATGTACTCCAGCAGCGAGCCCTGCCCCATGTGCCTCGTCGCGTGTTACTGGGCTCAGATTCCACGTCTCGTCTATGCCGCCACCAGCCACGATGTGGCAGCGAACGGATTCGAAGACCTGCAGTTCTACCGCCAGCTGTCGCTGCCCAACGAACACCGGGGCTTGCTGGAGGAGGTGTCCGTAGATGGCAAGCTACGTGAGAACGCAGCTGAAGCACTGGCGGAATGGGCAAGCCAGCTTCCTTTCACCGTCGTGCCAAAACTCTGACCTTGGTGTACTCCAGCGCCAAGTGTCGACGTGGAGTGCATGAGCCACACCGGTCGCAGTGGGCATAGGAGCTTCCGGCGCGTCCGCACATCGTTTGCCGTGGTCGTCCGGTGAGCCCTGCTGGTCGCAGCCCCCACCGTCGGCCGGGTCAGCCCTCACCGTGGTTGGGCGGCGGGGGCCAGCCGCCTGCCTGCGGAACATGGGAAGTGGCGACAGCCCACAGATCGCGGTCGCGCCGGTCCAGAGCGCTGTCAGTCTTCCGCCCCGCCCTCAACCCGGTTAGGGCCTGCTCTGACTTCGGATCACTGACTGAGCTGATCCGGTTCTTCGAACCGGTCTACGACACCGGGGTTGTTGCCGAGACCGCAGTTGTGTACACCTCCAGCGCGGACTGCGGCTTTCGTCCGAGCAGCTTGCGCAGCATGTTGTGCCCGATACCCGTGCCGTCCAGGAAACCGGCTGCGATCGCCGAGTACGTCCCCACCAGCATCGGCACTTGGAAGGGCAGGGCATTCCCGGCCGCGATGAGCGATTCCCGGGTCTGGGTGAGGGAGCCGGGTGCGTACGAGCCGCCGACCGCGGCTGCCAGTTCGGCCCCGCCCAAGGGCTCCTCGCCGACAAGCTCGTACGTGCGGCTCGCGTGCTGCTGCGGGGCGGTTACCACGCGAGCCGCCACCTCCGCGAGATCATCGCGGGCAACGGCGGCCAGGCGTCCCTCGCCCAGCGGTGCGGCGACCGTTCCGTCGGGGCCCGGGGCGGCGATGGCGGCGAGAAACTCGGCGTACAGGCCATTTCGCAGGATGGTCCACTCCAAGGCGCTTTGCTGGATCCTGCGCTCGGTCCAGCGATGAGCGAGTGCATACGCCAGGTGGTCACCGTCGCCGCTCAGGCTGGTGTAGACGACGTGCCGTACGCCCGCCTTCTCGGCCGCTGATATGGCCGCGTCATGACGGGCGATGACGACGTCGTCCTCGCCGTACCCGGCGGAGATCAGCAGCAACGTGTCCACGCCCGTGAAGTCGAGCGATGCCGGGTCGTCGAAGTCGACGCGGCGCTGGGTCGCGGAGCGGGGTAGACGGGTGCCGAGGACGACGTCGTCGCGTGCCGCCAGCTTTTTGGTGACGAGCTGTCCGAGTGCGCCGGCGGCGCCGGTGATCAGAATCATGGGAAGTCCCTCCTGAGCTGTGTGGTTCCATCCTCAGCAGAGGAGCTCGCTCGCATAAGGAGGCACTTTCATGTCAGCAGGGCACATCACAGTAACCACCCCGGTGATTGCCGAGCCTGTGATCACCTGCGAGACGCCGCAGGACGAGTGCGGTGTCCGGGACGTGCTGGACCGGCTGGGCGACAAGTGGTCCGTCTACGTTGTGGTCGAACTCGCTTCCGGCATTCGCCGTTTCAAGGAGCTCCAGCGCGCCATTCCAGGCAGCATCTCGCAGCGCATGCTCACGCTCACCGTCCGGCGTCTGGAACGCGATGGCCTGGTGAAGCGCACTGTGTACCCCACCATTCCGCCTCAGGTCGAGTACGAGTTGACGGAGATGGGCCACAGTCTCACCTACCTCATCAAGACTCTCGCCGACTGGTCGATCGCACATCGCCCGGCCATCGCCGCTTCCCGCGAGGGCTGGGACGCGGCCCATCCGGACTCAGACGTTCGCTGATCCTCGATCCACCGACCTGACACCTGAAGAAGGAGCGGTCGGCTGCGCACGGTTCCGGACCGTGGGTTGGGCTGCTCGGATTACGGGCGGATCCGGTAGAGCACGTTTCGACGCAGCGGCCCGTCGGGCACGCCGGGGTCGTCGAAGTCGTCGGCGGGGTCGCGGGTCATGCCGATTCGGCGCATCACCGCTTGGGAACGGAGGTTGTTGGTGGTGGTCACCGCAAGGATTTCGGGTAGTTCGAGGGACTCGAAGCCGAAGGCCAGGCCGGCCAGGGCGGCCTCGGTGGCGTAGCCGTGGCCCCAGGCTGATCGGGCGAGCCGCCAGCCGATCTCCACCCCCGTGAAGGGCATGCCCTCATCTACCTGGTCCAGGCCGGTGAAGCCGATGAACTCACCGGTGGCCAGTACTTCGACCGCCCACCATCCGTAACTCCGCTGGTCGAATTCGGCCTGGAAGAGCGCCACCGAGGCATCGCTCTGTTCACGCGTAAGCAGGTCGCCCAAGTGTTCCCGGACCTCGGGATCGGCGTTCATCGCCGCCCAGGGTTCGAGGTCGGAGTCCCGCCAGCGGCGGAGCATGAGGCGATCGGTACGAAGTTCAGACATGCGGCCAAGCCAACATGAATCATGGTCGGTGAGTCGACCCAATTTCCTCGGGACTACCACCGCCACGCAGAGGGGCTTGACTCACGGCGACATGGGCGGTCTGGCGCGGGCCAAGGCGTCGGCCCGGCGCGTGGGGTAGCGCGCCGGGCTCGGGCGGCGGGGGCGGTCAGTCCTCGGCGCGCAGGGTGCCGAGCAGTCCGTGCTCCTCGCCGCCGATTCCTGCGGCGAACCACACGGAGTCCTTGCCACCGGACTTGTCGGTGCCGCGCAGCAGCCCCCACAGCCCGGGGATCTCGATCACGTTGCCCCTGTGGTCCCGCAGCTTGCCCTTGAACTTGCCGCTGTTCGGGTTGAAGACGTTGATGTGGCCGTCCCCGAAATTTCCGACGAGCAGGTCGCCGGAGAACTTGCCGAACTTCTTGGGCGCGAGTTCCAGGCCCCAGGGCGAGTTGAGCACGCCGCGGCTCGCGAAGCGCTTCAGCAGCTTGCCCTCGGTGCTGAACGTGTCGATGAAGCCGTTGTGCTTACCAGGGACATCGTCCTTCTTGTCCTCGTCCTGCTTGGCGTAGGTCACGAAGACGCGCGAGCCGATCTTCTTGACGTCGAACGGCGCGAAGCCGTCGGGGATGTTCGGGTCCTGGAACCGGTCGTCGGGTGGCAGGAGGTTGAAGTCCTTGTCGAAGACGTCGATGCGCGCGTCACGGAAGTTGGCGACAAGCAGCCGCGACCGCTTGTGGTTGCCGGCCGTCTTGCCGCGGTGTGCGTGGGCCCCGCTGCCCTTCTTCTTGGCCGGGATCAGGGTCAGGCCCTTGAAGACGGCGTTCTCGCCGTCGCTGTTCTCGTGCGCGACCCGGACAGCGTTCGTCGGGTTCACCTTCGGGCTCCAGGCGAAGAGGTCGCCGTCCTCGCCCGCGAACAGGAACTGGGCGACACCGCTCTTACCGAAGCCACTGAAGCGGAAGTCGTCGGTGTCGTTGCGCACGACCCCGGTCGGGGCGCCGCCCTCCGGGATCGACACCACCCGGTCCAGGATGTTGACCGGCTTCCTGCGGACGGCGCCCGAGTACGTCGTGGCCTTGTCCGCGCCATTGTCCGAGACCCACACCTCTCCGGTGCGCGCGGCGGCCAAGCCCCAGGGGTTGACCAGGTTCTCGTCGGTCGCTTCCGCCCTGCCGGGGATATCGGAGACGAGATCACGCTCCCGGAAGCCGTGACCGGCCCTGCACGGCGACTCCCCCGACCCGGGCGGTGCCGCGGCGGCGAGGGCGCCGACCGTGCCCAGGGCCAGCACCGCCGCCGTCAGCCGCCTTCGAAGGGGCCGGGGTCGACAGGCCGATACGTGCTGTGGCATTCAGATACTCCTCTACCAGAACCGGACAAACTAGCAAAAGTCATCAGATATGACGGGGCGTCATTTGGCCAGTCGACACACCGGATCGTCACACCCCGGTGGGCGGCTCCCTGCGCGGCACGGGGCGGGCCTGCCTTCGTAGCGCCATCCGGCTTCGTGTACGTCCACCGGGCCCGGTAGACATGCCTCTTCGCCCCCGACAGGAGCTTCCGGCGCGTCCGCACATCGTTTGCCGTGGTCGTTCGGTGAGCCCTGCTGGTCGCAGCCCCGCCGCGGGCGAGGTCAGCCCTCAGCCGGCAGAGCCGCCGACGTCCCGTTGATCTTCGCGAACCGTTCGCGCCACGAAATGTGATCGGCCTCCGGTGCGGGGGCGCCGTAGAAGGTCGTGTACGCGGCGGACTGGCGGCATGGGGCGCATTCCGTCTCGTCTCCCAGGGGGCGGAAAACGTGTTCCTCACCTGGCGTGGAGCAGGTGATCGGGGCGGCGGCCGACGGGAGCTGAGGCAGTGAGGGCAGGGCCGGGTCCGCGGGGAGCTTCTGAACGAGGCGGTAGCGGAGGAAGCCGACCGCCGAGCGCACGCCGCCTTCCGGGCGTTCGGCCAGCAGGGCCTGTCGCAGGTCGGACTCGCTCAGCCCGCGCTCCAGCCACTTGACCGCCTCCACGGCCAGTGCACGGGCCTCGCGCATTCCCAGGTGCAGTTCGCGACGGGTGTGGCGCAGCGAGAGCAGAACCCGTTCCGCGCGTGCCAGTTGGAGGGAATCAGCCGGCCCCGCCGTCGGTTCGGGATCCGGGTCCGGCAGTGGTCCGGCTTCGGAGGGTGGGTGGGGAGTGGTCTTCTCACTGTGGTCTTCTACCGGTTCATAGCCACCGACCCTCCGGGCGGTCGGTTCGCCGACCGTCGGCAACTGCGTACTCGGTGGCAGGGTGGTGGGTGGTGCCCCTCGTAGGTGTTCTGCCTGCTCACTCGTCAGAGGGTTGTTCGCCACCAGTTGCTCGGTGATCCAGCGGCCCCGACCGCCCTGGCTTCGCCACTCGTGTACGTACCCGTGCGCGACCAGCTGTTCTTTCGCCTTCTGGTACGCGCGGCCCTTGATGCCCAGCTTCTGGGCGAGTTCGCTCAGGGGCTTGCAGGGGGTCTCTTCCGGAAGGCCCTGGACGTACAGGAGCAGGATTTTCGCGTCACTGCTCAGACGCGGATGGCGCACGACATCGTGCGATGCCTTCGTGAAGCGCCGGGACGGCGCGATAACATGACGCAGCATTTCCGGTGGTCTCGATCCACTGGTGATGAAGGCCCTCGGTCGGTGTTGGTGCACCGCCGGGGGCCGCTCCATGTGCGCGTGAACACACAGAGCGTGATGGTTTCGTCACCGTACCGCACTCCCGCCATCTCCCACCATGTGAACGGGACTTCACGCCGCACCCTCGGTGCCGGTCAGGCGAACCGGACCGAGCTGTGCCGGTGGTTCGCCGGCGGCACGTCCACCGTGTCCGCGGCTTAACCAACACCACCCCCGGCCCGACTGCATCAAGATGCCGCATCACCGGTTGGGGCGGGTCATGTGTCGCTCGTCGCTGTTGCGCTGCTGGTGAGTCCTGCAGCCGGGCACGTGTGCGGCTCCCCGAGATGATCCGGTGGTCGAGGCCGCCGGAAAAAATCGGGCGAGGGCCGATGAGTTTCTTCGTGATCCGCAGTCAGAAATCATGGATGGTGCGCTGCAGCCGCGAGTTCGGTCGAAGCGTGCACCGACCTGACCTGCTGAGAACCAGATACGAGACACCGAGGAACCTTAGATGCGTACCCTGATCA